>NZ_JRZZ01000011.1:54426-120126 GCF_002865965.1 Erwinia sp. B116 | reverse complement strand
CGGTAGTTCAGTTGGTTAGAATACCTGCCTGTCACGCAGGGGGTCGCGGGTTCGAGCCCCGTCCGTTCCGCCACTTAAACAGAGAAAGCCCTGAGTCATCTGACTCAGGGCTTTTTTCTTTTGTGTTTTACTCACCCTTTTTCCTGCCAGTCCGCCGCTAAACGGCATTTTTAGCCTGTCTGGACGGTTGGTTTTTGCATTTACTTACCTTCTGCCGGACTGAATTTCACGCCTGACAATTGAAAGTGAGGGGTAAAGTCCCTATAACTGATCAACAGGTCTCTTTTGTTGTAATAAGTGCAGGCGGTAACGTGCGGAAAAAAACATATGCCATGAGATACGTAGCAGGGCAGCCCGTGGAGCGTATTTTCCCTCCGGGTGCCATGCTCCATGTCGGACAGGCATTACCACCTGGCGCGCCGCTGACCACCGAAAACACCCTGAAGGTGCTGGTCTGGAACATCTTCAAGCAGCAGCGAGCCGAGTGGCTCTCTGTGCTGCAGAATTTCGGTAAAGATGCCCATCTGGTACTGCTGCAGGAAGCGCAAACCACCCCTGAACTGGTGCATTTCGCCACCAGTAACTACCTCGCTGCCGACCAGGTGCCGGCCTTTGTGCTGCCTCAGCACCCCTCCGGCGTGATGACGCTGGCCTCTGCCCACCCGGTTTACTGCTGCCCGTTACGGGAGCGTGAGCCGCTGCTGCGGCTGGCCAAGTCGGCGCTGGTCACCGCTTATCCGTTGCCCGGCGGTCAGATGCTGATGGTGGTGAATATTCACGCGGTGAATTTCAGCCTCGGTATCGATGTCTACAGCAAGCAGCTGGGGCCTATCGGCGAACAGGTCGTTCACCATCAGGGCCCGGTGATCATGGCCGGAGATTTCAACGCCTGGAGCCGCCAGCGCATTAACGCTCTGTACCGCTTTGCCCGAGAAATGGGGCTGCGGGAGGTACGCTTTACTGACGATCACCGGCGTAAAGCGTTTGGCCGCCCGCTGGATTTCGTTTTCTATCGCGGTATGGGCGTGGCGGAAGCCTCGGTGCTGGTCACCCGCGCCTCCGATCATAACCCGTTGCTGGTTGAATTCCACCCTAACCCTCTGTAACGTCAGGCTACAGGCTACAGGCTACAGGCTACACAGACTGGTTTGGGCTTTGAGCTGCAGGTTACACCACAGCAGGCTATCCCGTTCGTCGTCTGGTGGTCTGAGCGCGTTTAACCAGGAGGGTCAATGAGCATCAAACATCATCAACACGTTGAGCATCAGTTTGGCGATCGGGCGGAAGCCTACTTAGCCAGCGCGGTTCACGCCGGCGGGCAGGATCTACAGCAGCTGGCAGAACGTCTGTCACAGGCTCCCGCTGCGCGTTTGCTCGATCTTGGCTGTGGGGCAGGGCATGCCAGCTTTGTCGCGGCACAGCACGTTTCAGAGGTGGTGGCGTACGATCTGTCGGAGAGAATGCTGGAAGTAGTGAAACAGACCTCGGCAGAACGGGGTTACGATCGTCTTAGCACCCGACAGGGTTACGCTGAGCAGCTGCCGTTTGCCGACGGCGAATTTGATGTCGTAATCAGCCGCTACTCGGCGCACCACTGGCATGACGTCGGTAGCGCCTTACGCGAAGCGCGACGGGTGCTTAAACCGGGCGGCAGCGTAATTATTATGGACGTGTGCGCGCCGGGCAGCCCACCACTGGACATCTGGCTGCAGACAATCGAAGCGCTGCGCGACACCTCTCACGTGCGTAACTACGGGCCGGGCGAGTGGTTGACGCTGCTGACCGAAGCCGGCCTGCGCATCTCGGCGATAACTCAGGGGCGGCTGGGGCTGGAGTTCAGCAGCTGGGTCGCGCGTATGCGCACGCCACAGACGCTGGTTGATGCTATCCGTTTGTACCAGCAGAGTGCGGCAGAAGAGGTTCAGCGCTACTATGAGCTGCAGCCTGATGGCAGTTTTCATACCGACATCATCTTTATTGAAGCAACCCGCCCGTAAAAGGGCAAAGAAGCCCGACCCGACCGCCCCTAAAAAGGCATAAAAAAACCCGTCCGGAGACGGGTTTTTTATTGGCCTTAAGCCACCGATCTTAACTGTCTGGCCTGGTGTTATCAGCAACAAACAGCGTCAGGTTCACGCCGGGCTGCAGGTTCTTGCTGTTGCCTGCAACGCTGTTCCAGCGTTGCACGTCCTTGATTTTCACACCATGCTGTTTTGCGATACTGGCCAGAGAATCACCCTTACGAACGCGGTAGGTGATGCTGTCGCCGTTATCTGCCAGTTTCGATCCACTTCCGCCAATAGTCAGCGTCTGCCCCGGTTTAATACTGGCCCCGCGCAAATTATTTGCCCGCTGCAGGTCCTTCACCGACACATTCAGCCGTTTGGCAATCACCGACAGCGTATCGCCATTCCTCACCTTATAGGAGGAAGATGACGCGACGTTATTTGCCAGCGAAGTTGGCTGTACCGCAGCAATATCACCCGTTGCCAGGGAATTGCGCAGTTTGGCTACGTTAGACTTCGGTACCATAATGTAGTGAGGACCATTAGGTGCCGTCGTGCCACGCTTGTAGCCGGTATTAAAGCTCTTCAGTTTGCTGAGCGACATGCCGGCCATTTCGGCCGCCTGCGTCAGCTCAATCTGCTGACCGACTTCTACACGCGCCAGAGCGCGGGATTCGTTCGGTGTCGGCAGACGCACGCCATAGCGCTTGCTGTTCTTGAGGATCTGCCCCAGGGCCAGCATTTTAGGCACATAGACCGTCGTTTCTCTCGGCAGCGCTAAAGACCAGAAGTCCGTAGGTCGTCCACGGGCTTTATTTGCCTTCATCGCCTTCATCACGCGGCCTTCACCACTGTTATACGCAGCAACGGTCAGTAACCAGTCACCGTCAAACATGTCGTTAAGGCGTTGCATCATATCCAGAGCAACTTTGGTCGACGCCACGACATCACGTCGCCCGTCATACCACTGGGTCTGCTTAAGACCATAATTTTTACCCGTCTGCGGCACGATCTGCCAGATGCCTGCGGCATTGGCGGAAGACGTTGCGCGGGGGTCAAAAGCGCTCTCCACTATGGGTAGTAGTACCAGTTCCATCGGCATTTTACGTTGCTTAATCTGCTCGACTATCCAGTACATATACGGCTCTGCCCGTAATGTTACATCGTGGAGATAGCTCTTGTTACTCAGGTACTTCTGTTTTTGTTCGCGTATCCGGTAATTATCCGGAACCTTCATCTTCAGCTCGTCGCTAATGAAATTCCACAGATCTCTGCCCTGCGCCAGGGTCGTTCCATCATCCTGCCAGCGCGGAGACAACAACTCATCTGAGTACTGTCCATTTTCACCTTGACCTGCCGAAGACAAACTCTGTGCATGCTGTACGGGGATGTTAGCATCGTGCCTTGATGCCTGGCACCCCACCAGCAAGACTGAGGCGAGTAATATCGCTTTAGCCTTCATGTGTGTGTCAATAGTTCGCTTAAAAGACGAGCAATGATACGTGCTCGATCCTGACAACACAACCTTAAATTCAAAAAGTGTCTTTCTTCTCGCGTAGAGTCGCGAAAACCTGCCACTCATGTTGCGGGGATGTTTCGAAGCCAATTAACTTCTGTAATTCAGTATCTTGCGTTCTCAGAAATACATTAATTTTTCTTTCCAGTTCCAGCTTTGTCGGCAAAGTTATCTGGTTTTTTGCACGTAACTCTCTAATTTTATGGTAGTACTGCGTTATTTCGGCATTATCAGGGTCAATGGTGTGCGCAAAGGTTAAATTGGATAATGTATATTCATGGGCGCAGCAGACCAGCGTATCGGCAGGGAGTGCATTAATAGCTTGAAAAGACTCAAACATCTGCTTGGGTGTGCCTTCAAAAAGTCGGCCACATCCGCCGGAAAACATTGTGTCTCCGCAGAAAAGGTAAGGGAAGCTGAAATATGAGACATGTCCTAAAGTGTGACCCGGCGTGGAAAAAACGGTGAATTTGTTTCCCAATACGGTGATGTCGTCGCCATCTGCCACGATAAAGTTGGTCCCTTTGCCGCGGGTTTCTTCCGGTCCGTACACCGTTAAGCCGGGAAAACGGTCACACAATTCCGCCACGCCGCCGACATGATCGTGGTGATGATGGGTCAGTAATATAGCCTCTGGCTGCCACTGATTTTTCTCCAGCAGGCTGAGTACCGGCAGCGCTTCGCCCGGGTCGACGATCAGGCAGCGACCTGCATCATCATTGAGGGTCCAGATGTAATTATCCTGCAGGGCCGGAATGCTGGTAAGATTCATTATTCACCTCTGTGTGCTGGTAACGGAAGGAAGATGTTAAAGCATGAAGCCCGCTAAAACACGTCAAATCCGCCCGGTTCCGACCCAATGGGCGCAGATGCCTTGCGGAGAGTTTTACCGCGATGCGCTATCCCATCACCTGCAGCCCACGCTGGCGAAACTTTACGGTTTTCACCTGTTAAAAATCGGCAGCCTGAGCGCAGAGATTGCTACCGACGCCTGTGGCATCTCACATCAGGTCAACGTCGGCGAGAGCGGTGATAATCTGCAGGTGATCGCCTCGCCGCTGAGCCTGCCCTTTGAGTCAAAATCGGTGGATGCCTGCCTGCTGGCGCACACGCTGGCCTGGAGCAGCGATCCGCACCGCATTCTGCGCGAAGTCGATCGGGTATTGATTGACGATGGCTGGATGATCATCAGCGGTTTCAATCTGTTCAGCGTGCTGGGCGTAGGGAAGCTTATTCCGGGCGTGCACCGTAAGATGCCCTGGAACAGCAGAATGTTCACCACCCTGCGCCTGCTCGACTGGCTGAGCCTGCTCAATTACGAAGTGGTACAGCGCAGCGGGTTTCAGGTCCTGCCCTGGAGCCGACAAGGCGGTAAGGTGATCAGCACGCACCTGCCCGCGCTGGGCTGTATGCATATGATCGTCGCCCGTAAGCGTACCTTCCCACTTACCAGAAACCCGGCGAAGAGAAGCGCCGCCAGGCGTGCGCTCAGCCCGGTCAGCGCGAGCCCATTCCGTAAGCATCAGGAGCCGGACTGATATCCGATATCATCGGCGGTCGGTTTGCCCGCCGCCGATCGCGCCAGTTCATCACAGCGCTCATTTTCCACGTGACCGGCGTGCCCTTTAACCCACTTCCACTGGATCTCATGGTGGCTCAGCGCCTTGTCCAGCCGCTGCCAGAGGTCGACGTTTTTCACCGGCTTTTTATCGGCGGTCTTCCAGCCGCGCTTTTTCCAGTTATGGATCCAACTGGTGATCCCCTGACGCACGTACTGGCTGTCGGTGCTCAGTACCACGTTGCACTGCTCGTTCAGCGCTTCCAGCGCGACGATCGCCGCCATCATCTCCATGCGATTATTGGTGGTCAGCCGAAATCCGGCGCTGAACTCCTTTTCATGTTTACCGAAACGTAAAATCGCGCCGTAACCGCCGGGGCCTGGGTTACCCAGACAGGATCCGTCGGTGAAAATCTCAACCTGCTTTAACATTTTTGCCCGTCTTCCCGCTGTAAAACGCCAAGTCTGACATAAAGTGCTGCCGCGAGCATGGCAAAAAGCGCATTTACTGGCGATCGCGACGGGTTGATGCCGCTGCCGGTGCAGTCTGTCGCCCCAGGAGCATGACTTACCGGCCCGGCTGGTGTTACCCTGTCGGGCAATCGCGCAGGGTGTGCACCTGCGACACTTTCTCCAGCGGGCCTGCGCCCACGACTGATTAACCACCGGGTAAACGTCATGAGTTTCCAGAGTACATCCGAACGGGTCATCGTGCTTGATACCGAAACCACCGGTATGAACATGATTGGCGTCCACTATGAGGGGCACCGCATTATCGAAATCGGTGCCGTTGAAGTGGTCAACCGCCGCCTGACCGGCAATAACTTCCACGTCTACCTGAAACCGGACCGGCTGGTCGATCCGGAAGCGTTCGGCGTGCACGGCATTGCGGATGAATTCCTGGCGGATAAACCGACCTTTGCCGACGTTGCCGATGAGTTCCTCGCCTATATCGACGGCGCTGAGCTTGTTATCCATAACGCCTCGTTCGATATCGGCTTTATGGACTATGAATTCAGCAAGCTGAACCGGGGCATCGGTAAAACCGAAACGTTTTGCCAGATAACCGACAGCCTGGCGATGGCGCGTAAGATGTTTCCGGGCAAGCGCAACAGCCTCGACGCCCTCTGCTCACGTTATGAAATAGACAACAGCAAGCGTACGCTGCACGGCGCACTCCTTGACTCCGAAATCCTCGCCGAAGTTTTCCTGACCATGACCGGCGGGCAGACCTCGCTGACTTTTTCTATGGAGGGCGAACGCGATAAACAGGAAGGGGAAGAGACCATTCAACGCATTGTGCGGCCATCGTCGGGTCTGCGCGTGGTGCGCGCCAGCGCAGACGAGTGCGCGCTGCATGAGGCCCGTCTGGACCTGGTGATGAAAAAAGGCGGCAGCTGTTTATGGCGCCCGTCAGAGGACGCCGCGCAGTAAGTGGCTAAATTGCGACAGAAAAAGCCCGTTAAGCATAAAAAAAGAGCACTTAAGATAAAACCGGTTAAAAAGCGTTGACGTATAGCGTACCTGTCCGTAATATTCGCCTCGTTCCCGACGGGGAATAAAGCGCGGAGCGGTAGTTCAGTTGGTTAGAATACCTGCCTGTCACGCAGGGGGTCGCGGGTTCGAGCCCCGTCCGTTCCGCCAAGTATTAAGAAAGGCCGATTCTCAGGAATCGGCCTTTTGTCTTTTATGCGCCTTAAAAAAAGGACCGGATTAACCGGCCCTCTCTCACATCACTCTTACTGCATCATCACTCTTTCTGCATCACGACGTTTGCAGCGTAAGCCGGTGTGGCCTCGCGGCTCACTTCCTCACGCGCCATCCAGCGATAGGCACCCGCACCCAGCGCCACGCCGATAAACCAGCTGAAGTTTGCCACCGCGTGTAACGACGGGATAAAGCTGATCACCAGGCCGATGGCCACGGCGGGCAGCAGTGCACCAATCGCTTTCGGGTTAAAGCCGCCGCGATACCAGTATTTACCGGCCGGCGTCGCGTCAAACAGATCATCCACCGACACCTTCCCACGCTTAACGATGTAGAAGTCCACCAGCAGAATACCGAACAGCGGACCGATGAATGCCCCCAGCACGTCCAGCGTGTAGTGGATCAGCTCCGGTGAGTTAAACAGGTTCCACGGCGTCAGCAGCACCGAGCCTACCGCGGCAATCATGCCGCCGGTGCGGAAGCTGATCTTCTGCGGCGAGCAGTTAGAGAAGTCAAAGGCCGGTGAGACAAAGTTGGCCACGATGTTGATGCCGATGGTGGCGGTAATCATGGTTAACAGGCCAATCGCCACCGCCAGGTCGCTGCCGACCATGCTGACGGTCTCAATCGGGTCAACGATCATACGGCCAAACAGCGACTGGGTACCGGAGACGATCACCACGGTAACAATTGAGAACAGCAGGAAGTTGAACGGCAGTCCCCAGCGGTTACCGCGTCTGATCTCGTCCATGCTTTTGCCGTAGCGGGAGAAGTCTCCAAAGTTAAGCAGCGGGCCGGAGAAGTAGGAGACTACCAGCGCGGTGGCGGTAATCATCTGCCACGTTTGCTCACCGGCGGTCAGCGACTTGCTGGCCAGAGTGAACGAAATGCCGTCAAAGCCGGTTTTGTATACAATCCATCCCGCCAGCGCGCCCATCACCACGTACACGGCCGGCCCGGCGATATCAATAAAGCGCTTAATCGCGTTCATCCCGTGCCAGAACACCATCGCCTGCAGCAGCCACATAATGCCGAAGCAGAGCCAGCCCAGCTGTGACAGGCCCAGCCAGCTGACCTGAGTCATCGGCGTCAGCGCCGGCCAGAACTTAAGCGACACCAGCATCAGCGCGTTAGCCGCCAGGTAGGTCTGAATACCGTACCAGGCAAACGCGATCAGCCCGCGGATCACCGCCGGGATATTGGCGCCGAACACGCCGAAGGCCTGGCGGCAGATCACCGCGTAGGGCACGCCCGCCATCTGGCTGGGTTTTGCCACCAGGTTGGCGCACAGCTGCACGATGCAGATACCGGCCAGCAGGCACAACAGCACCTGCCAGCTGGCCAGGCCGAGGGTGAAGAAGCTGGCCGCCACCACGTAGCCGCCCATGCTGTGTACATCGGACATCCAGAACGAAAAGATGTTGTACCAGCTCCAGTTCTGGTCACGGGTCGGGGCGAGATCGTCATTACACAGCCGGGGGCTGTAGTTGGCACGGGCTTCTGCGGCCGCGTCCTGGGAACTCATTTGACTGTTTGGCATGAAACCTGCTCCTCAAAGAGATGATAAAACCGGTTGGGTTGCATCAGGTATTGCAGGATCCAGGCCAGATCGTAATTTCATGTATACAAAAATGACGAATACTGTGTACGATTTGCCAGGGCGATGATGTTGACGGAGCGAAAAATGAAGAGTGAAACCGGGCTGAAAACGGCCTCCGACCTGAATGATAAGGACGAGCCGATCTATCAGGCGCTAATGACGGCGATTGTGGAGCACCAGCTCCCGCCGGGCAGTAAATTGCCGGAAGAGGCCCTCTCTGAGGTGTTTGGCGTCAGCCGCACCGGCATTCGTAAGGTGCTGCAGCGCCTCGCAGCGGTGCAAATGATCACCCTGACGCCCAAACGTGGTGCGCAGGTCGCCACGCCGACGGTGGAAGAGGCGCAGGATATCTTCCACACCCGCTGCCTGCTGGAGTGCGCCAACCTGGCTGACGTACTGGCCCGCTGCCAGCCGCCGCATCTGGCGGCGCTGGAAAAGCTGATCCGCCAGGAGCAGCAGGCGCATGACGCTCACGACGGTGCCGCCGCGATCCGTCTTTCCGCCGCCTTTCACATCCAGCTGCAGGCGATCTCCGGCAATCAGGTGCTGACCGAAATGGTCACCCGGCTGAGCCAGCGCTCCTCGCTGGTGGTAGCGGCCTATGGCTCCCCCTGGAAGCAGGGCTGCCGCTGTGACGATCACGACCAGCTGCTGATCCTGCTGCGCGAGCGAGCGCTGGTGCCGCTGACTGACGCACTACGGCAACATTTCGATCATATTGTGGCCAGTCTGCGCTTCGAGCGCAGCGGCGAAACCCTGCCGGATTTCGCCCGGCTGTTTGCAGGTAAAGGAGTGGAGTGATGAGTAACCGACAGCTGATCCAGGTGATTAACCCCAACACAAGCCTGGCGATGACCGAAACCATCGGCCGCGCCGCGCGGGCGGTGGCCGCGGCGAACACCGATATTCTGGCGGTGTGCCCGGTGCAGGGCGTGCCTTCCATCGAAGGCCACTTTGATGAAGCGATAGCCGCCATCGGCGTGCTGGAGCAGGTCAAAGCCGGCCGTGAGCAGGGCGCACGCGGCCACGTGATCGCCTGCTTTGGCGATCCGGGGCTGCTGGCCGCCCGTGAGCTGGCTTCCGGGCCGGTGGTGGGCATTGCCGAAGCGGCGATGCATGTGGCCACCCTGGTGGCCACCCGTTTCTCCATCGTCACCACGCTGCCGCGCACGGTGGTGATTGCCCGGCACCTGCTGCAGCAGTACGGTTTTGTGCACCACTGCGCCGCGATCCACGCCATCGACCTGCCGGTGCTGGCGCTGGAAGACGGCAGCGGCGTGGCGCAGGAGAAAGTGCGCCAGCGTTGTATCCAGGCCAAATGCGAAGACGGCAGCGGGGCGATCGTGCTCGGCTGCGGCGGCATGGCGGACCTGGCGCAGGAGCTGACGCGTGAACTGGGGCTGCCGGTGATCGACGGCGTGGGCGCGGCGGTCAAAATGGTTGAATCGCTGCTGGCGCTGGGGCTGGGCACCAGCAAACACGGCGATCTGGATTATCCGGTGGCGAAAAGGCTGTCCGGTCAGTTTGAGCGCCTAAACTAAGGTGATAACGCACGCCGACAACACAGGATGCTGGTTATGAGTGATACCCCCGAAAAGAAAGAGTACGGCTTCAACAAAAACTATCCGCGTGACCTGCGCGGCTATGCGGGACAGCCGCCGCACGCGGCCTGGCCGAAGAAGGCGCGCATTGCGGTGCAGTTTGTCCTCAACTACGAAGAGGGCGCGGAAAACAACGTGCTGCACGGCGACGCCGGCTCCGAGCAGTTTCTTTCGGATATTATCGGCGCGGCCAGCTATCCCGAGCGCCATATGTCGATGGACTCGCTGTACGAATACGGTTCCCGCGCCGGTTTCTGGCGCATTCACAACGAGTTTCAGAAACGCGGGCTGCCGCTGAGCGTATTTGGCGTGGCGATGGCGCTGGCGCGTCACCCGGAAATCGTTGAAGCGATTAAAGCGGCGGATTACGACGTGGTCAGCCACGGCTGGCGCTGGATCCACTATCAGGGGATGGATGCGAAAACCGAGCGGCAGCACATGCAGCTGGCGCTGGACACGCTGACCGACCTGTTTGGCAAAACGCCCACCGGCTGGTACACCGGCCGCGACAGCCCGAACACCCGGCGGCTGGTGGTGGAGCAGGGCGGCCTGACCTACGACAGCGACTACTACGGTGACGATCTGCCGTTCTGGACCCAGGTCACCTGCCTGGACGGCACGGTGAAGCCGCACCTGATTATTCCGTATTCCCTTGAAACCAACGACATGCGCTTTGCCACCCCGCAGGGCTTCAACACCGCCGAGCAGTTCTATACCTACCTGCGCGACAGTTTTGACGTGCTGTATGAAGAGGGCGAGGAGGCACCGAAAATGATGTCGATCGGCATGCACTGCCGGCTGCTCGGCCGCCCCGGCCGCTTCCGCGCGCTGCAGCGCTTCCTCGATCACATCCAGCAGCACGACCGTGTATGGATCTGCACACGCCAGCAGATCGCCGATCACTGGATGAAAAAACATCCCGCCCCGGTGATGTAAGCGTTCAGGACGAGCGAGGGCTCGTCCTTTATCTTTTCGAGTTATCCTTTCCATCACAAAAATTGTTAATTCAATAGATTACTATTCACTTCGTGCTTTAATTTTACTCGTCCTGATTACTTTTTATCTTCAAAATCTATACTCACTCATTCCTGAACTGGAACCGAATGGTTATTTATTAGTGGATGTGGAGATGAAAGCATGAGTTATAAAGATAGAGATACCGAGATAGAGAGTATTATTGCCCCTTTGACTCGCTATTGGGAAGGGAGCAATGAATCCTGGTGGGTTAAAAACAATAAATCACAGTTTGTGTATGCTAATAAAGAGATCAGGCGTTTTTTGACAATTCCTGAAGGTTTTAATCTTGAAGGGCGTTATGATGGAGAGTTGCCTGTAGCAATACATGAATTTGAACCGGAATTTCAGGCTCATGACAGGAAGGTTGAGGAGTATCGGGACAGAATGACCTCAATAGAAATACATAAGGTTGGAAACGATGATTTTTTTCAGCCATGGTATTGTGATAAGTTTCCAATAATAGGGCGGTCTGGTGAGGTGCTTGGCATTATTGCGCACAATAGGCCTGTTGATTCGATTGCTATCACTCGGCTTAAAAAAATTAAAATACCGACTTCACTTATATTCACGCCACCGGATAATATATTTACGCTTAAAGAATGGGAGGTTATTTTCTACACGTGCCAGTCTTTCACGCCAAAAATGATTGAAAGAGCGATCGGCGTTTCCAACCGAACTGTGGAAGATACGCTTTGTCGGATTTATAAAAAAGCAGGCGTGGGTAATAAACGTGGACTTCTGGATTATTGTATCGAAAATGGCTTTAATAACTTTATCCCGCAGAGTATTTTTAAAACCTGTGAGTCGATTATTCCCTTCGGAAGCTGACTTTTTCGAGTTTAGATGCAGAAGCTATGTGGCGCTTCTGCATCTAATGAGTCGCTTGCAGTATTCCTTTTAACGCTTTTTTGACTCTCTGGTTAGTTTTAATAAGATAACCAGAGCCAGTAGGATCGTGTTAATAATAAACACCCACTCCATTTTCCCCGACTGCAACGCAGTACCTATGCTGGTGATTCCGAAGAAGGTGATCAGCGAACGAGGTATGCGAAAAGCCGCCATCGTCTGCCCGTACTCATTCACCCTACTGGCCTCCCTGACCCGTGCAGAGATAAAAATCCCCCACCATACGCCGATAAATTCCAGTGAAACGACTACAGCCGGAAGGAAAAGAGGGCTGTGGCTGGCGGTGTTTGACATCGATAACGTTGCTGCAATGGCAAAGACCAGCAGAAAGCTGCACAGAAAAAAATACCAGCGAAAACTTGTGTTGCCGAATTTCAGAATCTTTGGATACAACCATGAAGCGAAACTATCCAGTATGCCACTCACTGCACCGAACAGGAAAATGACGGTGTAAGGTGTGGTTTTCAACGTAAAGGCGATAACGTCAAAGTTAGCGCTGAATGACGTTTCTGTAAAAGCGATAGCGCACATGGCTAACGCCAGGAATCCATTTTCTTTGATTAAAAGAAAAGATTTTTTATAAATATGACGAAAGCCCTCTTCAGCTGTTTTTTCATAGATCTCCTGAACGGGAGAAATGTTCAGGTTCCGTAGAGAAAGAATCAACGCTGACGATATAACTAAGCAGATAGCAGAAGTAAGGTGAAAGATAAATGTCCACTTGTAATCATAGAAAAACGCCAGCAGGAGGCTGGAGAGCAGGACCGCGAGACCCGATACTCTCGATTCCAGCGCAACGCTGTTCTCATAATTATCTGCAAGTAGTGGAATTATGTATTGACTGACGATAATAGCGTTCAGGTTGAATAATAAGGAAAACAAAACAACCAATGCGCTGGTGAAGGTTACTTCAAATATGGATATGTAGCCAAATAATAGTACGATTAGTGCGCTGAGGATTTGTCCACCCACAAGCCATAAAAGTTTTTTTTAGAGCGATCTATGATCCTGCCTGCCAGTGGTCCCCAAAAGAGACTGGATAAAGTGGTGATACCAATAAGTATTGAGGCCTGAAACGGGGATGCGCCTGTCTTAAGTAAAAACCATGAAAAATAACCAATATAGAGATAGACACCGAACGATGTCAGAAACAGAAAAGGATAAATTATTTTTTTGAATTCATGGTTATTCATTCCTTAACTCCACTCTTGCGAGGTGCTGATAATCAAAAGATGGGCCTGTGGTGAAAAGTGACTGATAGCATTGCAAAAAATGAATAATGAGATTCAGGAAGATGACTGACGAATTGAGCGGTGACGACGAAAACACATATCCCTGAATAGTCATACGCTAATCTCCATTGCCAAAATGCAGAAACAGCCTACGGATATCTGCGCTTCTGCCTTCCCCTGAAGCGATCCCGCTCACGGCGGGCTAAGAAGCGGCTGGGCCAGATTTGTTCGGGGTTGACGCCAATCGCGTTGGCGATAATCAGCTCCCCCTTCGGCCACGGGCGGTTAAGCGCGTTAGCCAGCGTTCCCTCGGCTAACCCGTGCGCGCGTGACAATGACGCTACCGACCCTCCCGTCATATGGATTGCGCAGATAATTTCATTACGGTGCCAGTCTTTATTGGCAGGTGGAGGGTTTTCATCCTGCGGGTTTGGGTGTGCATCAGAAACAGTAACGTGCGGATGATTGCTCATTTTTTGCTCCCTGTTTGGTCAACAGGGGCAGTTGTAACACCGGCCCCTGGCGCACGCCACCGTGAGTTTTACGGACTTCGGCGCAGGCCAGTGCCGGCGCGGCTTAGCGCATGATGCTGACCTGCGCCGCCACGATCCGCCAGCCCTCAGGAAGGCGGATCCAGGTCTGCTGCTGGCGGCCGATATTATCGTTCCCTTCACGGGTAAATTCGGTGCTGCACACCGCCATGTCGTCGCCGTAGCAGGTGATCACCGTATTACGCAGCTGGCGGTCAAGACCGGCCGACGGCCGGGCGGCGCGAAACTCCCGAATCGCGTCAATGCCGTAGAGATTCTCACCGGCCCCGAGCCGCACGGTGCGCGGATCGTGCCAGAACAGCTCGTCCAGTACCGCAATGTCATTGCTGACTAACGCCTGCTCATAGCGGTAGAAGGCGGCGGTGACCTCGGCAACCACCGCCGGACGATCGATATCTTCAGTTCTCATTGCATCACTCCATAACGGGCAGCACCGCCCGGGCCAGCCCACTCTGCTCCAGCGCACGGGCGGCGCGCAGGCAGGCGGCTTCGTTAAACGGCGCGGCGATCAGCTGCAGGCCGATGGGTAATCCACCGGGCGTCTGCAGCGGCACGCTGACCACCGGCAGGCCGAGGAAGGAGATCGGCTGGGTCAGCATCCCCATGCTGGCGCGGATTGGCAGATCCTGGCCGTTGATGTGCATGGTCTGCTGGCCGATCGGGGTGGCGCTGGTCGGGGTGGCCGGAGCGATCAGCACGTCGACCTGCTCAAACAGCGGCAGCACCTGCTGTTGCCAGTAGCGGCGGAAGCGCTGCGCCTGCACGTACCAGGCTCCGGGCAGCATCGCGCCGGCCAGCAGGCGCTCGCGTGAGGCGGGTTCGAAGTCCTGCGGCGCACGCTTCAGGGCCGGCAGATAGTGGTTGCCACCTTCCGAGGCGGTAATGATAAACGCAGAGGTGCGCGCCAGGTCGGTGTCCGCCAGCTCGTAGGTCTCGGTGGCGTTCAGCGCGCGCGCCGCGCGGGCCACCGCGTCGCGCGCGTCGTCATCGCACCACTCGCTGAACCAGCCGCCTAGCACGCCGCAGCGTAATCCTTCGCCGCTGCGTTCCAGCTGCGGCATCACCGGCTGCAGCGGCGCGTCGGCCTGGAAGGCATCGGCGTCATCGTGCCCCTGCAGGGCGTCATAGACCAGCGTCAGGTCGCTGACCCGGCGGGCAAACGGGCCGATATGGTCAAGGCTGGCGACAAACGGATGGCTGCCGCCGCGCGACAGGCGGCCGAAGGTCGGTTTCAGGCCGAAGATGCCGCACAGCGAGGCCGGCACGCGGATCGAACCGTTGGTATCGCTGCCGAGCGAGAAGGGGACCAGCCCGGCGGCCACCGCCGCCGCCGACCCGCCGGAGGAGCCGCCGGCGATGCGCGTCAGATCGTGCGGATTACGGGTCGCGCCGTAGTGGCTGTTCTCGGTGGTAAAACCGTAGGCGTAGGCGTCCATATTCAGCATGCCGGAGAGCAGGCCGCCGCTGCGGTTAAGCTGCTGTACCGCCCAGGCATCCTGCCGCGCCGGTGCCCGTTCGCTGAACAGGCTGGCCCCGGCCAGCGTGCTGTGGCCGGTAACGTCAAACAGGTTTTTCACCGCATAGGGCACGGCGGCCAGCGCGGGCAGCGGCTGACCTTCGCGGCGCAGGCGATCGAGGCGATCGGCCTCCTGCAGCATGCGATCGTCGGTGACGTGCGTCCAGGCGTTGATCGCCGGATTATGCTGGTGGATCGCCGCCAGCGTCTGGCCGGCAATCTCGCGGGCGCTCAGCTCGCCAGCGGAGAACGCCGCGCTCAGCTGTTGAATCGACAGGTCATGCAGGCTCATGCTTTGTACACTCCTGCCACTTCCAGCCGGTCGTCGAGCGGGAAGTTCATTAACGGCCCGGCCATCCCGGCGATGCGGGTAAACTGCACCAGCAGCTCCGCGCGGCGCGCGTCGTCCAGCTCAAGCCCGAGGACCTGTTCCATCTGTGAGATATAGATCGCCCAGTCGGCGTGATACTGCGTCATGATCGTCTCCTGTTAAAAACCGGCCGCGCTGCCGTTGCTGCGCGGATCGAAAGCGCCTTCCAGCATGCCGTTATTATGGCGTACGATCGCCCCGGCATGGCCCACTGCTTCACTAAAGTCTGCCAGCATCTCCACCTCATGGCCGAGGGCGCGCAGGGTGGCGACGGTCTCCGCGCTGAAACGCCCCTCCAGCTTCAGCGAGTCGGAAGACTGGCCCCAGGTGCGGCCCAGCAGCCAGCGCGGCGCGCTTATCGCCTGCTGCAGCGGCATTCCCTGTACCACGTGGCGGGTGAAGATCGCGGCCTGGGTCTGCGGCTGGCCGTCGCCGCCCATCGAACCGTAGACCATCGTACGGCCGTCGTTAAGCCGCGCCGCCGCCGGGTTCAGCGTATGGAACGGCTGTTTGCCCGGTGCCAGCGCGAGCAGATGACTGGCATCCAGGCTGAACGCCGCGCCGCGGTTCTGCCAGGTAATCCCGGTGCCCGGCAGCACCACGCCGCTGCCAAATTCGTGATAGATGCTCTGGATAAAGGAGACGGCCAGCCCGCTGCTGTCCATTACCCCCATCCAGACCGTATCGCCCGGCCCTTTGCTGGTGCCCCACGGGGCCGCGCGGGTATCGTCAATCTGTGCCGCCAGCTGTGCCAGGCGGTCGCCGTCGAGCAGCGCCTGCATCTCCTCATGCATATGCAAAGGGTCGGTGATGTACTGGTCACGCAGCCCGAACGCCAGCTTGGTGGCTTCAACAATGCGGTGGAGGGTGTGCGCTTCGCTGGCCTCGGCCATTGGCAAGCGGTCGGTGATGGCGAGGATCGCCAGCGACACCAGGCCCTGGGTCGGCGGGGTCATATTAAACACCTCGCCGTACTGGTGCCGGATGCGCAACGGAGTGCGCCGCCTGGCCCGCTGGTTATTGAGGTCCTGCAGGGTGATCGGCATCCCCAGTTCTGCCATGGACGCGGCCAGCCGGTGCGCCAGCGGCCCGCGGTAGAAACTCTCCAGTCCCGCTTCGCTCAGGTGGATCAGCGTGTCGGCCAGGTCAGGCTGGGTGAAACGGCTGCCGGCACGCGGGGCTTCCCCGTCCGGCAGGAAGGTGCTGGCAAAGCCGGGCTGACCGGCCAGCTCGTGCCGTTTGCCGTGGGTGGCGGCGGCCTGCGACTCGGTGACCGGAATGCCGTCTGCCGCATAGCGGATCGCGTCGCCGAGCAGCCTTGCCAGCGGCCGTTGCTGGCCGCCCAGTTCGCGGGAAACGTCAAGCGCTTCCGCCCAGCCGCTGACCGTGCCGGCGACGGTCAGCGCCGAGCGCGGGCCGCGATGGGGAATGGTCGCCGCCCCCTGATAGAAATCAATCGTCGCCAGCGAGCCGGCCGCCCCGCTGGCGTCAATGGCGATCGGCTCGCCCTGCGGCGGCACGATCAGCCAGAAGCCATCGCCCCCCAGGCCATTCATATGCGGATAGACCACCGCGATGGTCGCGGCGGCGGCCACCATCGCCTCAATGGCGTTACCGCCTTCGCGTAACACCGCCAGCGCGCTCTCGCTGGCCAGATGATGGGGGGTGACGGCCATTCCCAGCGGGGCCATATTGCTTTGGTTCATGTTTATCGTCCTCAATCAACGGTGCCCTGACTAAAGCAATCGCCGTTCCAGTTTTTTCA
The DNA here is from genome assembly GCF_002865965.1 of Erwinia sp. B116. Taxonomy (NCBI): domain Bacteria; kingdom Pseudomonadati; phylum Pseudomonadota; class Gammaproteobacteria; order Enterobacterales; family Erwiniaceae; genus Erwinia; species Erwinia sp. B116. Next base: position 102,781 of record NZ_JRZZ01000011.1, on the reverse strand, counting down.
GGCACGGCTTTTGTATACCATCAGGTGAATGAAACAAAAGTTACAGGGACTCTAGCATGATGCAGCTTGATGAACGACTGCGCAGTCAGTACGAACAGCTCTCACCACAGGAGCAGCGGATTGCCGACTTTGTCTTCGACCACTTCGACGATCTGATTAGCTATAACAGTGCCGAGCTGGCGCGCCTGAGCGGCGTGTCCAAAGCCACCGTCAGCCGGCTGTTTAAGCGGCTGGGCTATGAGAAGTATAAGGATATGCGCGATGAGCTGCGTACTCTGCGCCAGAGCGGCATGCCGCTGACCGATAATCGCGACGCGGTACAGGGTAACACCCTGCTGGCGCGCCACTATAAGCAGGAGATGGCCAACCTGACCCAGTGGGTTAACGGCATCGACAGCGTGCAGCTGGGCGAGGTGGTACAGGCACTGGTCAGCAGTAAGCGTTTGTTTATCATCGGGATGCGTAACTCGTGGCCGCTGGCGCTGCACCTGCGGCAGCAGCTGTTGCAGGCGCGCGGGCAGGTGCAGGTGCTGCCGCAGCCCGGCCAGACGCTGGCGGAAGAGCTGGTGGATCTGACCCCTGACGATCTGGTGGTGGTGATGGCCTTCCGCCGCCGTCCGCGCATTATTCGCCCGCTGCTGCAGCAGCTGCAGCAGCGGCAGATCCCCACGCTGGCGCTGTGCGAACCGCAGGCACAGTCGGTGATAGCGCTGGCGCGCTGGCAGCTGTGCGCGCCGCTGGACAGCGTTTCCGCCTTTGACAGCTACGCCGCTGCCAACAGCCTGATCAACCTGCTGGCCAACGCGGTGCTGCACGAACTGCTGAGCGACGGCCGCCAGCGTATTCATCAGATTGCCGGGCTGTACGGCCAGCTGGACGAGCTGGAACAGCGATAGTGGGGCACCGCTTTGGTGCTTTGCATGTTTTTGGGGCGCACGATGCGCCCCTTTTTATTGTCTGAACGGCGCTGGTTTCTGCGCGGTGCCTGCGGCGATCGCCGGATGTCCGCAGCAAATGGTGTGCTGTTTTTCTCTCAACATCAGGAACAGCAAGGCATTTTAAATCCGTCATTGGTCCGGATCGTTCCGGCCAGCAGGAAAATCTTCCCGCTCAACGCGCGCTGGCACATTAGTTGCAAATAATCTCTTTAAGAATCTTTCGTTTCATGATGTATTAACCGGGGAAGAGAAAATGAAAAAAAGTTTATTCGCATTACTGGCCGGTGCGGTGCTGTTCACTCAGGCGACGGTAGCCCATGCAGACCAGCTGCAGGATATTGAAAAACGTGGCGTTATCCGTATTGCCGTGCCGCAGGACTTCCCGCCGTTTGGCTCGGTCGGCACCGATCTGCAGCCGCAGGGTTACGATATCGATATGGCGAAGTACCTGGCGAAACAGATGAAACTTAAGTTGCAGCTGGTGCCGGTGACCAGCGCCAACCGCGTTCCTTACCTGCAGACCGATAAGGTCGACCTGGTGATCTCCAGCATGGGCAAAAACCCGGAGCGTGAGAAGGTGATCGACTTCAGCCGCGCCTATGCGCCGTTCTTCCTTGGCGTGTTTGGTCCGAAAGACGGCACGCTGAAAGAGGCCGCCGGCCTGAGCGGCAAAACCATCGGCGTGACCCGCGGCGCGGTGGAAGACATGGTGCTGACCGAGGTGGCACCGAAAGATGCCCAGTTAAAACGTTACGAAGATAACAACACCACGCTCTCCGCATATCTCTCAGGCCAGGTGCAGTATGTGGCGACCGGCAATCTGGTGGTGGCGGCGATCTCTCGCCAGAACGCGGATAAAGCGCCGGTACCGCAGTTTATGCTGAAGGACTCGCCGTGCTACATCGGCCTGAAGAAAAATGAACCGGCGCTGAAGGCGAAAGTGGACGCATTGATTGAGCAGGCCATCAACGATAAGACGCTGAACGGGCTGTCTGAACAGTGGCTGAAAGCGCCGCTGCCTGCCGACCTCGGCGCATAAGGGCTGAGCAATGATTGGGCAACTGAACTTTCCCGCCCTGTGGCCCCACTGGCCGGAGCTGCTGGCCGGCCTGTGGGTCACCATCCAGCTGACGGTGCTGGCCACGGTGGGCGGCGTCGGGCTGGGGATCCTCGGCGCGGCGCTGCGCAGCGGCAAGCCTTCGCTGCTGAGCCGCATCTGGGGCATCTACGTTGAGCTGATCCGCAACACGCCGTTCGTGGTACAGCTGTTTTTTATCGTGTTTGGCCTGCCGAATCTCGGGCTGAAACTGACGGCGGGCGAAGCCGCGCTGCTGGCGATGCTGATTAACCTCGGTGCCTACAGCACCGAGATTATCCGCGCCGGCATTCAGGTGACGCCGAAAGGGCAGTGGGAGGCCGGCCGGGTGCTCGGCCTCAGCCGCAGCCAGACCTTTCTGCGGGTGGTGCTGCCACCGGCGATGAAGCGGATTTACCCGGCGCTGGTCAGTCAGTGCATTATCGTGATGCTCGGTTCGTCGGTGGTATCGCAGGTCTCCTACGAGGAGCTGACCTTCGCCGCCAACCTGATTCAGTCACGGACGTTTTTAAGCTTTGAAGTCTACCTGGTGACCACCCTGATCTACCTGCTGCTGTCGATAGCGATGCGTCAGCTGCTGCTGGCCGCCGGGCGCAAATGGTTTGGAGAACAGCCCTGATGAACACCTTTACCGACTGGGACATTCTGCGCAATCTGCTGCTGGCCGCACGCTGGACCCTGCTGCTGTCGCTGACCGCCTTTATCGGCGGTACGCTGGTCGCGCTGCCGCTGGTGATGGTGCGCCTGCTGCGCCGCCGCTGGCCAAACCGGCTGATTAGCGGATACTGCGCGCTGTTTCAGGGCACGCCGCTGCTGATGCAGCTGTTCCTCGCCTTCTTTGGCGTGGCGCTGTTCGGCATTGACGTCTCGCCGTGGACGGCCGCGTCGCTGGCGCTGACCTTCTATACCAGCGCGTTCCTGGTGGATATCTGGCACGGCAGCGTGCAGGCGCTGCCGAAAGGGCAGTGGGAAGCCTGCCGCTGCCTGGGGCTGAGCTTCGGTCAGACCCTGTATCGCGTGGTGCTGCCGCAGGCGCTGCGCACCGGTATTGCCCCCACCGTCGGCTTTGCCGTGCAGGTGGTGAAGGGGACGGCGCTGGCGTCGATTATCGGCTTCATTGAGCTGACCAAGGCCGGAACCATCCTTAACAACGTCACTTATCAACCGTTTAAAGTGTTCGGGCTGGTGGCGCTGGGCTACTTCCTGATGTGTTATCCGCTGTCCCGCTACAGCCAGTATCTGGAGAAGAAATTCAATGCCGCTCATCACCATTAATCAGGTGCAGAAATATTACGGCGATAATCACGTACTGAAGGGCGTGGATCTCGACGTTGAAGCCGGGGAAGTGATCTCAATTATCGGCCGCAGCGGCTCGGGAAAAAGTACCCTGCTGCGCTGTATGAACGGGCTGGAAGGCTATCAGGAAGGCAGCATTAAGCTGGGCGGTATCACCGTCACCGATCGCGACAGCCAGGCGCGTGAAATCAGCCGCTCGGTGGGCATGGTGTTCCAGAGCTTTAACCTGTTCCCGCATATGACCGCGCTGGAAAACGTGATGCTGGCCCCGCGCCGGGTGCTGAAAAAAAGCCAGGCGGAGTGCCGCGAGCTGGCCGCCCGCATGCTGGAAAAAGTCGGGCTGGGTGAACGGATGGATTACTATCCCTCCAGCCTCTCCGGCGGGCAGCAGCAGCGCGTGGCGATCGCCCGCGCGCTGGCCATGTCGCCAAAGGTGCTGTTATGTGATGAGATCACCTCCGCCCTCGATCCCGAGCTGGTAGGCGAAGTGCTGAAAGTGCTGGAACAGCTGGCGAAAGAGGGCATGACCCTGATTCTGGTGACCCACGAAATGAATTTTGCCCGTGAAGTGGGCGATCGCGTGGTGTTTATGCACCAGGGGCGCGTCTGGGAGCAGGGCGACAGCAAAACGCTGTTTGCCGCACCGCAGACAGCTGAACTGAAACAATTTATCTCGTCGGTGCGCGGGCTGTAATCCGTTCCCGACCGCCTGAACACAACGTGTGCCGGGCCTCACGGTTTAACGCGGGTTGCGCCCTGAGCAGGAGCCGCAGCCGACGCTTAGTATCAGCTAAAGGAACGCTAATGGACTTATCAACAATTTCGCAAATCAACCCGCCACAGCGCCTGCTGATGGGGCCGGGCCCGATCAACGCCGACCCGCGCGTGCTGCGCGCGATGTCCAGCCAGCTGATCGGTCAGTATGACCCGGCGATGACCCACTATATGAATGAGGTGATGGCGCTCTACCGCGCCGTGTTCCGCACCGACAATCAGTGGACGCTGCTGATCGACGGCACCTCGCGCGCCGGCATCGAAGCGATCCTGCTGTCGGCGATCCGTCCGGGCGACAGGGTGCTGGTGCCGGTATTTGGCCGCTTCGGCCACCTGCTGTGTGAGATCGCCCGCCGCTGCCGTGCTGAGGTACACACCATTGAGGTGCCGTGGGGTGAGGTGTTTACGCCGGACCAGATTGAAGACGCGATCAAAAAGGTCAAACCGCGTCTGCTGCTGACGGTACAGGGCGACACCTCCACCACCATGCTACAGCCGCTGGAAGAGCTGGGGGCGATCTGCCGCCGCCACGGCGTGCTGTTCTACACCGACGCCACGGCATCCTTTGCCGGTAATGCGCTGGAGACCGATGCCTGGGGGCTGGATGCGGTCTCCGCCGGGATGCAGAAGTGCCTCGGTGGCCCGTCCGGCACCTCGCCGATTACCCTCAGCCCGCAGATGGAGGCGGTGATCCGCCAGCGCAAATGCGTGGAGGCCGGCATTCGCACCGACGCCCATCGGGACGGTGAAGACGAGATGATCTACTCCAACTACTTCGATCTTGGCATGATCATGGACTACTGGGGGCCGGAGCGCCTCAATCACCACACTGAAGCCACCAGCGCGCTGTTTGGCGCCCGCGAGTGCGCCCGGCTGATCCTCGAAGAGGGGCTGGATAACGGGATCATTCGCCACAAGCTGCACGGCGACGCGCTGCTGAAAGGCGTGCAGGGCATGGGGCTGGAGACCTTCGGCGACCTGACGCACAAAATGAACAACGTGCTGGGGGTGATGATCCCGGCCGGGGTCAACGGCGACCAGGTACGTAAGCTGATGCTGGAGGATTTCGGCATAGAGATTGGCACCTCATTTGGCCCGCTGATTGGCAAAGTGTGGCGCATCGGCACCATGGGTTACAACGCGCGTAAGGACTGCGTGATGCAGACGCTGAGCGCGCTGGAAGCGGTGCTGAACCACCTCGGCTTCCGCACCACCCAGGGCGCAGCGATGCAGGCGGCCTGGGATCACTACCGCGGGAGCTGCTGATGAGCGATTGCCTGTTAAATGCACAGGCGGCGCAGGTCGCCGCCGCCCGGGTGATGGCTCGCTGCGATGCGCTGGCTGAGCTCAGCGAAACGCCGGGCATGCTGACCCGCGTCTACCTGTCGCCGGAGCATCTGCGCGCCAACGCGCTGGTGGGCAAATGGATGAAGGCGGCGGGCATGCACGTATGGCAGGACAGCGTCGGCAACATTTGCGGCCGTTACGAAGGCCAGACCGAGGCCGCGCAGGCGATCCTGCTCGGGTCGCATCTGGATACCGTGCGCAACGCCGGCCGCTACGACGGCATGCTGGGGGTGCTGGCGGCGATTGAAACCGTGCAGTACCTGCACGATCGCGGCCAGCGGCTGCCGCTGGCGCTGGAGATTATCGGCTTTGCCGACGAAGAGGGCACGCGTTTTGGCATCACCCTGCTCGGCAGCCGCGGGCTGACCGGCAGCTGGCCGGAGAGCTGGATGTCGCATCCGGACGGCAACGGCATTACCGTTGAGCAGGCGATGCGCGATATCGGTCTGAAGCCGCATCTGCTGTGGCAGGCGGCGCGCGACGTTGAGGACTTTGCCGCCTATCTTGAGCTGCATATCGAACAGGGGCCGTGCCTCGAACAGGCGCAGCTGGCGCTGGGGGTGGTCACCGCGATTAACGGTGCCCGCCGCCTGAACTGCCGCTTTACCGGCGAGGCCGGCCACGCCGGCACGGTGCCGATGAGCCACCGCAAAGATGCGCTGGCGGCGGCGGCGGAGTGGATGGTCTACGTTGAGCAGCGCACGCCGCAGCACGATCCGCAGCTGGTAGCGACGGTCGGTACGCTGCAGTGCCAGCCGGGTGCGGTTAATGTCATCCCCGGCGAAGTGGCGCTGACGCTGGACGTGCGCGGCCCGCAGGATCGGCCGCTGGCCGAGCTGCTCTCGGACCTGCTGGTGCAGGCGGAAGCTATCGCCCTGCGTCGTGGCCTGACCTTCAGCTCAGACGAGTATTACCGCATTCCGGCCACCGCCTGCGATGACGGGCTGCAGGCGGCGCTCGGCCGCGCGGTGACCCGTGTTCAGGGGCGCAGCCTGGCGCTGCCGAGCGGTGCCGGCCATGATGCCATCGCGGTGGCCGAACGCTGGCCGGTGGGCATGCTGTTTGTGCGCTGCGATCGCGGCATCAGCCACCATCCGGCGGAAGCGGTGTTGCCGGGCGACGTCGCTCAGGCGCTGCAGGCGTACGTGGAAGTGGTCAGCGATTTCGCCACCCGCTGCTCAGAATAACCGTTCGTCCGTCAGCCGCGGCGGCCGCCCGTGTGCCGCCGCGACCCCTGTTCAGGGGATAATAAACCCGTCCGCTTTTCCTTTGAGACGGAGGCCCAGCCAGGCAGCGGTGCCTTATCTGTTGTGGGCAACGTTGCCTGATTGGTTACGAAGATAGCGGCCGGCGCTGCCTGACCTGACTGGTTCAGGACATTTCGGCCAGCAGCCCGGAACGCTGCGCCAGCGATACCGCCTGCGCCCGGTTACGGGCGGTCAGCTTAATCAGAATGTGCTTGATATGCGATTTGACGGTCTCGGGCGTGATAGCAAGGACAATAGCGATCTCCTTGTTGGAATTGCCTGCCGCAATCAGTGACAGCACCATGATTTCTCGCGGGCTTAATACGTTTCTGACGGGTTGCATAAACTCACCTTGTTGACGCTTATCCTCTGCACAACCTAGACAAATTCGCCCACGGCGTATAAACAAAAGGTGTGAATACTCAGGGCAGGAGCCTGATGAGTTTCGGCACAGTATGGAAAAGATCGGCCTCCAGCGCATAAAATCGCCACGTCGTAGTCAACGGTTTCACGTTCCATGTTGTCGCTCCCTCTCGGTCAGATAATCACGCCATTTTTTTTCAGCCGATCGATGCGCTGTGCGGTAAACCCCAGCGACTGCAGGATGGCGTCGGTGTGTTCACCAAACTCCGGTGCCGGGCGCGGCGTGACCTTGTTAACGCCACTGAGGGTAAACGGCGACGAGACCGTGAGGCGTTCCCTGCCCTGGCGATCGTGATAGGGCAGCAGGCAGGCGTTCAGATGCAGCTGCGGGTCGCTAACCACCTCGGGAAAGGTCTGCACGATGCCAAAAATGATCCGGTGCCGTGTGAGGATCGTCCGCCACTGGTGCAACGTTTTTTGCGCGAAGCGCCGGGTGAATTCGGCGGCCAGTGCACGGGTGTGGCGGATACGGCTGGCGACGTCGGCAAAGCGTTCGTCGCTGCCCAACTGCTCTGCATCCAGCGCAACCAGCAGCTTCTGCCAGTCTTTTCGCTGAAAGGCGCTTACCACCAGCCAGCGGTCGTCCACCGTGCGGTAACAGTTCGAGAGCGCGTTTACCGGATCTTTACGGTCCGCCTGCCGCGCCGGCGTCGCCTGGTTAAGCGCGCCTTCAACATACTCTGCGGCGGTCCAGATGCCGTTGGCGATCAGCGAGGTGGAAACCTGCATTCCCTCGCCGTTTTTTTCGCGCATCAGCAGGCCGGTAACGATCGCCGCATACAGCGCGGTGGCGCTAACATGGTCGCCACACGCGGGCAGGGTCATCACCGGTTCGGCGTCGGCGTTGCGCAGCGTGTTCATCAGCCCGCTACGCGCCCACCAGGCGCAGGAGTCAAAGCCGGGTTCGTTGGCGTCCGGCCCCTGTGCGCCGTAACCGGTGATATCGGCATAAATCGCCCACGGGTTGATGGCGTGCACGCCCGGCCAGGTCAGCCCCAGTCGTTCACGGATCTCAGGCAGGTAGTTGGTGACCACCACGTCCGCCCACTCGATCAGCGGCACCAGTACTTCGCGTGCTTCAGGGGATTTCAGGTCGAGGATCAGGCTGCGCTTGTTGCGGTTGGTCAACTGCCACGCGTAGTTATAGTCGCTGGCCGGCATATTAGGGTTCTGCGACAGCACGCGATCGGGATCGCCGGAAGGCGACTCTACTTTGATCACGTCAGCACCGAAGTCAGAGAGGATGGTCGCGGCGGCAGGGCCAGCGATAAAGGTAGCGATATCCAGCACCTTAAGGCCGGAAAACAGCGGAGACGGGCTGACGGACATCGGGACACTCCTTTTAATGGGATAGTCTGGCGTCGTCGAGTGTAGGCGCTTCAGTGCGCGTTGTTTATCCCCCGGACAGGGGTAAGCAGGGAGGAAGTGGGGCTGGCGAACGCTCGCCAGCCCCTGGATGGGGTCAGAGGCTGAAGCCGTCGGCGTCGCGCCACGCCGGGAAGCGCTCGCGGTAGTCGCGCAGGCTCTCCAGCGACAGGGTGGCATCCAGCCGTGCAGGCTGGTGCGGTTCATCGGCGGCGAGGATTTCACCCTGCGGGCTGATGATCCGGCTGTCGCCGCTGTAGTTGTGGCCGTTGCCGTCGCTGCCGACGCGGTTGCAACCGGCGATATACGCCTGATTCTCAATCGCCCGCGCCTGCAGCAGCGTCTGCCAGTGCAGCGCGCGCGGTGCCGGCCAGTTGGCGACGTACAGCGCCAGGTCGTAGTCGTTCTGGTTGCGGGAGAACACCGGGAAGCGCAGGTCGTAGCAGACCTGCGGCAGAATGCGCCAGCCGCGCCATTCGATCACGTCGCGGCGTTCACCGGCCAGATAGTGCTCGTGCTCGCCGGCCATGCGGAACAGATGGCGCTTGTCGTAGAAATGGACCTTGCCTTCCGGCTCCACCAGGAAGAAGCGGTTGACCGCGCCTTTCTCTACCTGGATCGCCGCGCTGCCTGCCACCATCGCGCGGGTCTGGCGGGCTTTCGCCTGTAGCCAGGTTATCACCTCCGCCTCCGGCAGTGAGCTTTTCGCCGCCTCCATCGCGAAGCCGGTGGTAAACATCTCCGGCAGCACGATCAGGTCGCGGCCGTGGATCGTCGCCAGCAGCTGGTCAAAGAAGCGCAGATTAGCGGCGCCGTCCATCCATGTCAGCGGCTGTTGCAGTACGGTAATTTCTAAAGTTGACACAGGCGCTCCGCGGCAGCGTCCAGCGTGGCTTCCTGCTTAGCGAAGCACAGGCGGATCAGTTTATGGGGGAAGGCGTCGGCGCAGAACACCGACAGCGGGATCGCTGCCACGCCGGCCTCTCGGGTCAGCCACTGGCAGAAGGCCACGTCATCCAGATCGGAGATGGCGCTGTAGTCAGCCAGCAGGAAATAGGTCCCTTCACACGGCAAAATCTTAAAACGGCTGTTGGCCAGCGCGGCGGTAAAGCGGTCGCGACGCGCGCGGTAAAACTCGGGCAGTTCACGGTAGTGTTCCGGGTGCTGTTCCAGCATATCTGCCAGCGCCAGCTGCGCAGGGGTGTTCACCGAGAAGGTCAGGTACTGATGCACCTTGCGCAGCTCGGCACTCAGCACCGGCGGTGCCACGCAGTAGCCGACTTTCCAGCCGGTCATATGGAAGGTTTTGCCGAACGAGGAGACGGCAATCGCCCGCTCGCGCAGCTGGGGGTGCGCCAGCACGCTGGCGTGGCCGGCGGCGTCAAAGCAGATGTGCTCGTAGACTTCATCGCTCAGCACGTAGATTTCCTGCTCCGCAATCGCCTGCCACAGCGCGGCAAAGTCGCTTTTCTGCCAGACGGTGGCGGACGGGTTGTGCGGCGTGTTGAGGATAACCAGCCGGGTTTTCGGCGACAGCAGGCTGGCAAACTCCGCCCAGTCCACCTTAAAGGCCGGAGGCTGCAGCGCAATACGCTTCATCACGCCGCCGGCCAGCGCCACGGCGGGCGCATAACTGTCGTAGCTCGGGTCGAAACAGATAACTTCATCGCCCGGGCGCACCAGCGCGGTAATCGCCGCAAACAGCGCCTCGGTGGCGCCGGTGGTGACGGTCACTTCCGTGTTGGCATCCGGGCGGTAGCCGTAGAGTTCGGCGGTCTTTCTGACAATCGCTTCACGCAGCGGGGCCACGCCGATCATCGGTGCGTACTGGTTAGCGCCCTGGCTGACGTGGTGAGCCAGGCGCTGCTGCAGGTAGTCAGGGCCGTCAAAGTCCGGGAACCCCTGCGACAGATTAATGGCGTTGTGCTGCTGCGCCAGAGCGCTCATCTGGGTAAAAATGGTGGTGCCCAGTGCAGGCAGTTTGCTCTCTGGGGTAAACGACGTCCGGCTCATAAATGATAACCCTTTTACAACGCAGTAAATTGATGTGTTAATCCGCTATTTCTGCCAATATAACACGAGATGATTTTTTGGCAATCAAGACGCTTAGACGGCTATATGTAACAGACAGCCGTCAGTAGTGTCTGAGGTAGAAAGGAAAAATATGACACAACACTCTCAGTTAGATCAGCTGGTTAGCGCCTGTCACTGGATTGGCGAACGCGGCTGGGCCCCGGCCACCGGTGGCAATATGTCGGTGCGCCAGGATGCCGAGTTTTGCCTGCTGAGCGAGTCCGGCAAAGACAAAGGCAGCCTGACCCGCGATGACTTTATCCAGGTCGATATCGCTACCAACCGCGTGCCGTCCGGACGCAAACCCTCAGCGGAAACCGGGCTGCATACGCTGATTTATCGCCTGTTCCCGGAGGCCGGTGCTGTGCTGCACACCCACACCGTAAACTCCACGGTGCTCTCCCGCGTGGAGAAGGGCGCGGCGCTGGAGCTGCAGGGCTACGAGATGCAGAAAACCCTCGCCGGGCAGCATTCGCACCTCGACTGCGTGCCGATCGCGCTGTTTGACAACGATCAGGACATCGACGGCCTGGCGCAGCGTATTGAACAATTTGCGGCAAATACGCCGCTGCGCTACGGCTTCCTGCTGCGCGGCCACGGCCTGACCTGCTGGGGCAAGGACGTTAACGAAGCGCGCCGCCATCTGGAAGGGCTGGAATTCTTGTTCCAGTGCGAGCTGCAGCGCCGCCTGCTGGAGGCCAGATGATCCGCGCAATAATCACCGATATTGAAGGCACCACCAGCGACATCCGCTTCGTACACAACGTGCTGTTCCCTTACGCCCGCGAAAACCTGCCGGCGTTTATCCTCGCCAACCAGGCGCAACCGGCAGTCGCGCAGGCGCTTGACGACCTGCGTGCCGAAAGCGGCCAGCCTGACGCCGACGTACAGTCGCTGATAGACGTGCTGTTCGGTTATATGGATCAGGATCGTAAATCCACTGCGCTGAAGGCGCTGCAGGGCATGGTCTGGCGTGACGGCTACCTGAACGGCAGCTTTACCGGCCACCTGTATGCGGACGTGCTGCCGGCGCTGAAACAGTGGCAGCAGCAGGGTGTGGCGCTGTATGTTTATTCATCCGGCTCAGTAGCTGCGCAGAAATTGTTATTTGGCTACAGCGACGCGGGTGATATTACCGGTCTGTTCAGCGGCTATTTTGATACCCACGTCGGTGCCAAGCGCGAGGTGGAGTCCTACCGCAACATCGCCAGCCAGATTGGTCTGCCGACCGGCCAGCTGCTGTTCCTGTCAGATATTCATCAGGAGCTGGATGCCGCAGAGCAGGCGGGCTGGCAGACGATTCAGTTAATCCGTGGCGAAGCGGATAATGAGAGCCGCCATCGCCAGGTTTCAGGTTTTGATCAGATTAACCAGGAGCTGTTGAACTCATGAGTGCACTGACTATTTTTACCGATACCGAAGCGACCACCCCGGTGTGGCACAGCACCGATGCCGCAGAGATCGCCACCAAACTTAATGCTAAAGAAGTCCGTTTTGAGCGCTGGGAAGCCGACCGCGACCTGGGTGAAAACCCGGATTCCGACACGGTAATCAAGGCGTATCAGCACGCTATCGATCGCCTGGTGGCCGAGAAAGGCTACCAGAGCTGGGACGTGATCAGCATGCGCGCGGATAACCCGCAGAAAGAGACGCTGCGCAGCAAGTTCCTCAACGAACATACCCATGGCGAAGATGAAGTACGCTTCTTCGTTGAGGGCGCCGGGCTGTTCTGCCTGCATCTGGACGGGCACATCTACCAGATCCTGTGTGAAAAGAACGATCTGATCTCGGTGCCGGCCGGCATTCCGCACTGGTTCGATATGGGATCGTCACCGCACTTCACCGCGATCCGCATCTTCGATAACCAGGAAGGCTGGATCGCTAACTTCACCGGCGACAACATTGCCGATGCTTATCCGCGTCTGGACTGATTATGGAAAGCAAACCGGGCTGAAGGACGAAGACATTCGGCTTTGCTCGTGAGGTCCGTGCAGATTGTTTTTCTGGCGGGCAGAGGCTGACCGCATCTGAAGCGAAAAACCCGGCCTGAGCCGGGTTTTTTATTTGCTGGCTGCCCGGCATAAACGACAGCCGGGCTTTGCACCCTTCCCGTTCCTGTCAGCCGCGCGGCTGAAACGCGCCTGCCGTCACCTCTTCCGGCGTCACCACGCCGGTGTCCAGCACCCAGCCGCTAATCAGCGCGGCGGGGGTAACGTCAAACGCCGGGTTATAAACCTGCGCATTCTCCGGTGCCCACTGCACGTCACCAAAACTGCCGGCCACGCCGGTGACTTCGCGGGCGTCACGCTGCTCGATTGGAATCGCCGCGCCGTTCGGGCAGCCGCGATCCAGCGTGGTGTGCGGCGCGGCGACGTAGAACGGCACGCGGTGATAGTGGGCCAGCACCGCCAGGCTGTAGGTGCCGATTTTGTTGGCGACGTCGCCGTTAGCCGCAATGCGGTCAGCGCCGACCCAGATGGCATCGACCTGGCCCTGCGCCATCAGCGTGGCGGCCATCGAGTCGCAGATCAGCTGATAAGGCACGCCCAGCTCGCCCAGTTCCCACGCCGTCAGGCGGCCGCCCTGCAGCAGCGGACGGGTTTCATCCACCCAGACGTTGGCCACCCTGCCTTCTGTATAACCACGCGCGATCACCCCCAGCGCCGTGCCGACGCCTGCGGTCGCCAGGCCGCCGGTGTTGCAGTGGGTCAGCAGGCGGCTGCCCGCGACGATCAGCGGGCTGCCGGCCGCCGCGATGCGCTCGCACAGCGCCTTGTCTTCCTCAATCAGCCGCAGCGCTTCGCTCACCAGCGCGTTGACGTGGCCGTCCTGCGCCAGCGCCAGCTTCATACGGTCAAGGTTGTTCATCAGGTTCACCGCCGTCGGGCGTGAGGCGCGCAGCACCTCCAGCGCCTCGGCCAGCCCGGTTCGGGACATCCCCTGTTCGGCCAGCAGCGCCAGAAGCAGGCTGGCGGACAGCCCAATCAGCGGCGCCCCGCGCACGCGCAGGGTTTTAATATGGCCGACCAGCGTGGCCACGTCCGGTGTCGGGCACCAGATTTTTTGCTGGGGCAGGGCCTGCTGATCGAGGATCAACAGCTGATTGTCGCGAACCTGAAGGCTGGTGGTGGTGAGTGTCTGCATGAATGAAATCCCGGTTGCTTTAATGCGCCATATTGTGCCAACATGCAACATGGATGTATAGACGTCTGAACGGCTTATAACAACGATTTTGCAAGATGAGGATCAGGTAATGTCGCAATACCGTACTTTCACCGCCGCGGATGCCGTGGAATATGCCCGCCAGTTTGGCGGCGTGGAACATCCACACCAGCTGGTGGATTCGCTGGAAGTGGGCGATGGTAATCTCAACCTGGTCTTCAAGATTTTCGACACCGACGGCGTCAGCCGGGTGATCGTCAAGCAGGCGCTGCCGTACGTGCGCTGCGTTGGCGAATCCTGGCCGCTGACCCTCGATCGCGCCCGGCTGGAAGCGGAAACGCTGATCGAACACGGTAAGTTCTGCCCGCAGCATACGGTGAAGATCCTGCACTACGATGCGGATCTGGCGGTGATGGTGATGGAAGATCTTTCCGATCACGCCATCTGGCGCGGGGAGCTGGTCAAAGGCGTTGAGTATCCGCAGGCGGCAACGCAGCTGGGCGAGTATCTGGCGCAGACGCTGTTCCACACCTCTGATTTCTTCCAGCACCCGCATCAGAAGAAAGCAGAAGTGATCCGCTTTACCAACCCGGAGCTGTGCGACATCACCGAAGAGCTGTTCTTCAACGAACCTTACGAACAGCACGAACGCAACGCCTACCCGCGAGCGCTGGAGCGCCTGGCGGCGTCGCTGCGTTACGATGAAGAGCTGAAAATTGCCGTGGCCGGGCTGAAGCACCGCTTCTTCTCTCATGCCGAAGCGCTGCTGCATGGTGACATCCACAGCGGCTCGATTTTTGTCGCCGAGGGCAGCCTGAAGGTGATTGACGCCGAATTTGGCTTCTACGGCCCGATCGGTTTTGATATCGGTACCGCACTGGGCAATCTGCTGATCGGTTACTGCGCGCTGCCGGGGCTGCTGCCGCCACGCGAAGCGGCGGACGGGCGCGAGAAACGCCTGGCTGACGTGCGGGAAGTGTGGCTGAGCTTCAGCGAAGGTTTCCTCGCGCTGGCGGCGGAGAAAAGCCGCGACCGGGCGCTGGCGTATCCGGGCTACGCCCGTGAGTTTCTGCAGAAGGTGTGGCGCGATACCATCGGTTTCTGCGGTACCGAACTGATTCGCCGCACCGTTGGTATGTCGCAGGTGGCGGATATTAAGAGCATCGGCGATGAAGCGATGCGCGTCGAGTGCGTGCGTCAGGCTATTACGCTGGGCCGCAGCCTGATCCTGCTGGCTAACCACGTGCCGGATATCGACGCGCTGATTATGCGTATTCGCCAGAACGGCTGAATCAAAAAAACGGCCCCGGCAAACGTCACCTTCAGGGTGAACATCTGCCGGGGCCGTTGATTATGTCATCAGGCTCTCGAGCCGCTCCTGTTATACGTCAACCTCAGTTCAGGCTGCTGCTCCCACGTTGTACTCAGAGGGTAACGGCGCTTTCGCTTCACGTAGCGTTAAGGCAGTCAGGCCGCTTCTGTTTTACGTCCTGCAGTCGTTTGCTCAGTCGTTCCTGTCCCCGTCGCCACGCCTGTTGTCGTTTCTTTCGCCGTTCCCTGTGCCGTTTTCGGCTGCTGCTCGCGCTTTACCGGCTGGGTTGCCAGCGCATCGGCGGCAAACTCATCGACGTTGATTGAGCGCAGGCGGCTGGTTTCTGCACGAATCAGCACCTCCGCTTCTTCCTGCGTGACCCAGCCAGCCGCCAGCCCTTCGGCGGCCAGCGCGTCCAGACGGGTAAAGGAGAAGTGTTGCTGCTGCTGTTTGCACAGGCGATCGTGAATCGCTTCGGCGGCCATCACGTCCTGTAGCGCCTGTTCCAGCTGACCGGCCGGGTTATTTTCACCCGGGGCCAGATACTGGCCACGACCCAGCCGGCTGCGGGTAGCGGAAGGCACCTGCAGAATGCGCGCCAGCTGGTGGTCAAGCTGGTCAGACGGCGCACGGCAGCGGCGGCCGAGCGGGAAGATCACCCCGCGCAGCAGCATGGCGATCGGCCGGTTAGGGAAGTTGCGCAGCAGGTCGTCGATGGCGATTTCCGCCTGGTTAAGCGCATCCTGCACGCCCCAGTGCAGCAGCGGCAGGTCCGCCTCGTTGCGTCCCTCATCCTCATAGCGCTTCAGCGCCGCAGAGGCCAGGTACAACTGGCTTAAGACATCCCCCAGCCGTGCCGAGATGCGTTCACGGCGTTTCAGGCTGCCGCCCAGCGAGGCCATTGATACGTCGGAGAGCAGAGCCAGGTTGGCACTGATGCGGTTCAGATGCTGATAGTAGCGGCGGGTGGCATCACGGGTTGGCGACACGCTGGTCAGCCCGCCGGTCAGCCCCAGCCACAGGCTGCGCACCTTGTTGCTGCCCACGTGGCCGATATGGCGGAACAGCGCCCGGTCAAAGGCGACCAGATCGTTGCTCTGCGCGGCCGCCATCTCCTCCAGCACGTAAGGGTGGCAGCGGATCGCTCCCTGGCCGAAGATAATCATGCTGCGGGTGAGAATATTCGCCCCTTCCACGGTAATGGCGATCGGTGCGCCCTGATAGGCGCGGGCAAGGAAGTTGCTGCTGCCAAGCATAATGCCTTTACCGCCGGCAATATCCATCGCGTCGACGATCGCCCGCTGGCCGCGGTGGGTGCAGTGATACTTGACGATCGCTGACAGCACCGCCGGTTTTTCTCCCTGCATAATGCCGCTGGTGATAAGCGTAGCGGCGGCGTCCATCACGTAAGCGTTACCGGCGATGCGCGCCAGCGGCTCTTCAATCCCCTCCATTTTGCCGATCGGCAGGCGGAACTGGCGACGAATATGCGCGTAAGCGCCGGTGGCCAGCGCAATGCTCTTCAGGCTGCCGGTGGAGTTGGAGGGCAGGGTAATGCCGCGGCCGACCGACAGGCACTCAACCAGCATGCGCCAGCCCTGACCGGCCATCGCCGGGCCGCCGATAATGAAGTCGATCGGCACGAAAATATCGTTGCCGCGCGTCGGGCCGTTCTGGAACGGCACGTTAAGCGGGAAGTGGCGGGTGCCGATCTCCACGCCTGGCGTGCCGGTCGGGATCAGCGCACAGGTAATCCCCAGCTCTTCGGTTTCGCCCAGCAGGTGCTGCGGGTCAGAGAGCTTAAACGCCAGCCCGAGCACGGTAGCGATCGGCGCCAGGGTAATATAGCGTTTGTTCCAGGTCAGGCGCATGCCCAGCACCTGCTCACCCTGCCACTCGCCCATGCAGACCACGCCGGTATCGGGAATGGCCCCGGCATCGGAGCCGGCTTCCGGGCTGGTCAACGCAAAGCAGGGGATCTCTTCGCCCCGTGCCAGTCGCGGCAGATAGTGGTTTTTCTGTTCTTCCGTACCGTAATGCTGCAGCAGTTCGCCCGGGCCAAGTGAGTTAGGCACGCCAACGGTAATCGCCAGAATGCCGGAAACGCCGGCCAGCTTCTGCAGCACCCGCGCCTGGGCGTAGGCGGAGAACTCCAGCCCACCGTACTCTTTCTTAATGATCATCGCGAAAAAGCGGTGCTGTTTCAGGTATGCCCACAGCTCGGGGGGCAGGTCGGCCATTTCGTGGGTAATGCTGAAGTCGTTGGCCAGCCGGCAGGCTTCTTCCACCGGGCCATCCAGAAACGCCTGCTCTTCGGCGGTCAGCACCGGCCGTGGGTAGGCGTGCAGCTTGTTCCAGTCCGGCGTGCCGCGAAACAGATCGCCCTCCCACCAGGTGGTACCGGCGTCAATCGCCTCTTTCTCAGTGCGCGACATCGGCGGCATTACTTTGCGGAAGGTGCCCAGCATCGGTTTGCTGAACAGCGACTGGCGCAGTGACGGCAGGTTAAACGGCAGCAGCAGCAGCGCCAGTGGCAACAGCAGCCACAGCGTCCACAGCCCGACCAGGCCGAGCACGGCGGTCCACGCCAGCAGGATCAGGCTGGCGGTTGCCAGGCTGATGCGGTGGTAGAACAGGGCGCTAATCAATACGATTGTCGCCACGATACTGAGAACCATCATAATGAGTGCTCCATGTCGCAAGAAGTAAGAGGTCATACCAGTTGCTTTATATTTAGTTCAGCAGGAGAAATGACGCAATCTGTTTACACAATAATTACAACCTGGCTCACAAAGCCGCCGCCCTTGCGGCTAATCCACCCTGCCGCCGGGGAGATCGCTTTTCGCCTTACCGGCAACTTGATAAACTTATTGGGTAACTCTTACCTCATAAAGGACATCCCTATGTACCAGGACATCATCCGCGCTGAGCTGAATGAAGCGGCAGACACGCTGAATACGTTTCTGAGTGACGACGCCAATATCCAAACCATCCAGCAGGCGGCGGTGCTGCTGGCTGACTCCTTCAAGGCCGGGGGGAAGGTGCTGTCCTGCGGTAACGGCGGCTCGCACTGTGACGCGATGCACTTTGCTGAGGAGCTGACCGGCCGCTACCGCGAAAACCGCCCGGGCTACCCGGCGATCGCCATCTCTGACGTCAGCCACCTCTCCTGCGTCAGTAACGACTTTGGTTATGACTATGTCTTTTCGCGCTACCTGGAAGCGGTAGGCCGTGAAGGTGACGTGCTGCTGGGCATTTCCACCTCAGGCAACTCCGCTAACATTATCAAAGCGGTTGAGGCGGCCCGTGCGAAGGGGATGAAAGTGATCACCCTGACCGGAAAAGACGGTGGCAAAATGGCCGGTACGGCGGATATTGAAATCCGCGTACCGCATTTTGGCTACGCCGATCGCATCCAGGAGATCCACATTAAGGTGATCCATATCCTGATGCTGCTGATCGAAAAAGAGATGGTTAAATAACTTCCGTTTTTTCTTGAGGTAAGACTATGTGCGAACTGCTCGGGATGAGTGCAAACGTCCCGACGGACATCTGTTTTAGCTTTACCGGGCTGGTTCAGCGCGGGGGCGGAACCGGTCCGCATAAGGATGGCTGGGGCATTACCTTCTATGAAGGGAAAGGCTGCCGCACATTTAAAGATCCACAGCCGAGCTTCCAGTCGCCAATTGCGCGGCTGGTGCAGGAATATCCGATCAAGTCCCATTCGGTGGTGGCGCACATTCGCCAGGCGAACCGCGGTGAGGTGTCGCTGGAAAATACCCATCCGTTTACCCGCGAGCTGTGGGGGCGTAACTGGACCTACGCGCACAACGGGCAGCTGAAGGGTTATAAAAACCTGGAAACCGGCAGCTACCGTCCGATCGGTGAAACCGACAGCGAGCTGGCTTTCTGCTGGCTGTTGCACAGGCTGACCACGCGCTATCCGCGCACGCCGGGCAACTGGCCGGCGGTGTTCCGCTATATCGCCGAGCTGGCCGCAGAGCTGCGTGAGAAGGGCGTTTTCAATATGCTGCTGTCGGACGGCCGCTATCTGATGGCGTTCTGCTCGACCAATCTGTTCTGGGTCACCCGGCGTGCGCCGTTTGGCAAGGCCAAGCTGCTGGATCAGGACGTGGAGATTGATTTTCAGAAGCAGACCACGCCGAACGACGTGGTCACGGTGATTGCCACCCAGCCGCTGACGGCCAATGAGAGCTGGAACAAAATTGAACCCGGTGAGTGGGCGCTATTTTGTCTGGGTGAGCGCGAGGGCTGAGTTGTTACTTTCCGGGCCGTTCACCATCGGGCGGCTCAACACGTATTTTCCGTCGCTAACGGCCACCACTGGTGGCTGTTTGGTTTGCACAAAGTGCGCATAACCCGGCTGCAGCTGTTTCCAGAAGTTGATATAGGTTGAATAGCGGTGGCGCTGCATATTGCTGTCGGTCATGCGGAACGGATAGATGCTGACCTCGACGCGCTGCTGGCCGTTGCGCAGCGCCGCTTCCACGTAGTGATAGATCTCGTCCATATAAGCATCGGTCATCGCGTAGCAGCCGACGGACACGCAGTTGCCGTGGATCATCAGGTAGTTGCCCTGATAGCCCTGCTGGCGGTCATATTCATTCGGGAAGCCGGTGTTAATCGCCCGGTAAAAGCGGCTGTTAGGCTTCAGCTGCGACAGTCCGACGCTGTAGAAGCCCTCCGGGCTTTTAAAGTCGCCCTGCACGCGCTTCGGCCCGAGACCACCGGAAAAATTACAGATGCGATAGCTGTCGAGCAGGCGGAATTCGTTGCCAATTTTGCCGTACAGCTCCAGCGTGCGCTCTTCTTTGAAGATTTGCAGATACACTGGTGTACCCAGCAGTTGTTTCTTTAACTCTTTGCTTACCGGTGCCAGCGGCGTGATCACGTCAGGTGCGCTGGCGAAGACCACGGCGGGCATAAAAATCATCGCAAACAGCAGTGCGATTTTGGCCATTCTGTTTCCCTTGAAAAGAGGGGTGGAAAGCAACGCCCGCAGGCGTCGGTACTGACAATATCGGACAATTCCGCTATCGCAGCGACACATTAGCATTGTCCATTTTTTTAGCAAGATTGCGAAGAATAAAAACCTTTTCCGGCGAGGATGTGACGGCGATCGGGGCCGGATTGAATTTGCTTAATATGGCTGTATACTTATCCAGTACTGTCGGAGGGGATATGCGCAAAATCATTCACGTGGATATGGACTGCTTCTTTGCCGCCGTGGAGATGCGCGACGATCCAACCCTGCGCGAGATCCCAATCGCCATCGGCGGCAGCCAGACCCAGCGTGGCGTGATCAGCACCGCGAACTATCCGGCGCGGAAATATGGCGTGCACAGCGCCATGTCCACGGCGATGGCGCTGAAGCTCTGTCCGCATCTGCGGGTGATCCCCGGCCGCTATGACGCTTACAAAGAGGCCAGCAGCCATATCCGCGATATCTTCTCGCGCTATACCTCGCTTGTGGAGCCGCTGTCGCTGGATGAAGCCTATCTCGACGTCTCCGACAGCCCGCACTGCCACGGCTCCGCCACGCTGATCGCCCGT
Organism: Erwinia sp. B116; assembly: GCF_002865965.1. Lineage (NCBI taxonomy): Bacteria > Pseudomonadati > Pseudomonadota > Gammaproteobacteria > Enterobacterales > Erwiniaceae > Erwinia > Erwinia sp. B116. Next base: position 82,174 of record NZ_JRZZ01000011.1, on the reverse strand, counting down.
GAGATCCGCCAGACCATCCAGCGCGAGCTGGATCTCACCGCCTCCGCCGGGGTGGCGCCGATCAAGTTTCTCGCCAAAATCGCCTCCGATATCAACAAACCGAACGGGCAGTTCATTATCACTCCGGAAGAGATGCCCGCATTCCTGCTCGGCCTGCCGCTGGCGAAGATCCCCGGCGTCGGCAAGGTGACGGCGCGCAAGCTGGAGGAGCTGGGCCTGTATACCTGCGCAGACGTGCAGAAAACCGATCTTGCGACGCTGCTAAAGCGCTTTGGTAAGTTTGGCCGCGTGCTGTGGGAGCGCAGCAACGGCCTCGACGAGCGTGAAGTGGTGGTGGAGCGCCAGCGCAAGTCGCTGGGGGTGGAGCGCACGCTGTCGGAAGATATCCATGAATGGCAGGCGTGCCTGCCGGTGATTGACCGGCTGTATGATGAACTGGAGCGGCGGTTGCAGCAGATCCGGCCCGATCGCCAGATCGCCCGCCAGGGCGTTAAGCTTAAGTTCAACGATTTCCAGCTCACCACCCAGGAACACGTCTGGCCGGTGCTGAACAAAGACGATTTGATTGCGGTTGCGGAGAAAGCCTGGCACGAGCGGCGCGCAGGGCGCGGCGTCAGGCTGGTCGGTTTGCACGTCACGCTGCTGGACCCGCAGCTGGAGCGGCAACTGCTGTTGGGACTGTAGACGATCGCCGATGCATCGAACCGTTCTGCTGGTGAGGCGTAGCATAAGGTGGGTGGTTTGCAGCCTGGGGCTCGCTGGCATGAATGCGGATAGTCTGCAGCAGGGACACAACAGCGTAAAGCAGGGGCGGGGAGAGCAGGGCGCTAAGCGAAAAATCTGTAGCCGCCCTGCGGTGGCTAAAGTAGCCGGCACGGAGTGTCAGAGACAGGCTCCGCGCCGGTAGGGCTTACTTCGCCGGGATCGCCTTCAGCAGCGCGGTCAGCAGCTGCCAGTAGAGATCGACGCTGGCGATATGCACCTGCTCATCCGGCGAGTGCGGGCCGGTAATGGTCGGTCCGATGGAGACCATATCCATCTCCGGGTACGGCTCTTTGAACAGGCCGCATTCCAGGCCGGCGTGGATCACCTGAATGTTCGGCGTTTTGTTGAACAGCTGCTGGTAGGTATCGCGTACCAGTGCCATCACCGGCGAAGTCGCGTCCGGCTCCCAGCCCGGATAGCTGCCTTTGGCCACCGTTTTTGCTCCGGCCAGCTGGCCCAGCGCGGTCAGCGTTTCCACCAGGTAGGTTTTTCCGCTGTCGATCAGCGAGCGTACCAGGCTGTTGATCTTCGCGCTGTCACCTTCAAAGGCCACCACGCCGACGTTCAGTGAGGTTTCCACCACGCCTTTCATCACGTCAGAATTGCGGATCACGCCGTTCGGCGTGCTGTTCAGCAGCGCGACAAACGCATCACGGCTCTGCGCGGTCAGCGCCTGTTCGCTGCTCGCCACCACCTCGGTGACGAGGGTGATGTTTTTCTCAACCTGGCTCAGCTCGTGCTGCAGGGTGGTCAGGTAGCCTGCCGCCAGCGCCTTCAGCTGGTCAGCGTTGCCGGCCGGCAGCGCCAGCGTGGCGAAGGCCTCACGCGGGATGGCGTTACGCAGCGTGCCGCCGGTGAAGTCGATCAGGCGCAGGTCGAGATCGGTCGCGTGAGCGAACAGGAAGCGCGCCAGCAGCTTGTTGGCGTTGCCGAGGCCGACGTGAATATCACAGCCGGAGTGGCCGCCTTTCAGGCCCTTCAGCGTCAGCTTCAGCGTCTGGAAACCGGCAGGCACTGCTTCCCGGGTCAGCGGCAGGGTGGTGGTGAAGTCGATGCCGCCCGCGCAGCCCATGTAGATCTCGCCTTCCTCTTCAGAGTCGGTGTTGATCAGGATATCCGCCTGCAGCCAGCCGGCCTGCAGACCGAAGGCACCGACCATGCCGGTCTCTTCGGTCATGGTCAGCAGCACCTCCAGCGGGCCGTGCTCGACGCGGCTGTCGGCCAGCACCGCCAGCGCCGAAGCGAGGCCAATACCGTTATCCGCGCCCAGCGTGGTGCCGCGCGCTTTGACCCACTCGCCGTCAATCCACGGCTGAATCGGGTCTTTGGTGAAGTCGTGTACCGTGTCGCTGTTTTTTTGCGGCACCATATCCAGGTGCGCCTGCAGCGCCACCGGTTTACGGTTCTCATATCCCGGGGTGGCCGGCTTGCGGATCAGGATATTCCCGACTTCGTCGCGTTCGTTCCAGAAACCCTGCTCGCTGGCCCACGAGACGATATACGCAGCCAGCTGCTCTTCATGGTAAGACGGATGCGGAATTGAACAGATTTTGGCAAAGATATCCCACAGCGGCTGTGGCGATAATTGAGACAGTTCAGACACGATGACTCTCCTGTGTCAGCAGCACCGGCCTGCCGCAGCGGGCGGTGAAGCAGTGATCGGTTGGACATTTCCCGCCGGGCATTCCGGCGTGATGAGGCAAGAATATCACCCTTTGCGGCCGCCTGCTTCGTTCGCTCGGCCAAAAAAGCGGTTACCCGCGTTTCTGACGCTGGTTTTTAGCGCGTCAGATCACTATAATTCCGCGCAACCTTTTCCCATTGCACATTTTTTAAGCCAATCACGTTGGCCGGGATTTCTTTATGAGTGAAAAATACGTCGTCACCTGGGACATGCTGCAAATTCATGCCCGCAAACTGGCTCAGCGCCTGCTTCCTGTTGAACAGTGGAACGGCATTATCGCCGTCAGCCGCGGTGGCCTGGTCCCTGCGGCCCTGCTGGCCCGTGAACTGGGCATCCGCCATGTGGATACCGTGTGCATCTCCAGCTATGATCACGACAACCAGCGCGAAATGAAAGTGCTGAAGCGTGCAGAGGGCGATGGTGAAGGCTTTATCGTAATTGACGATCTGGTGGATACCGGCGGCACCGCCCAGGCAATCCGCGATATGTACCCGAAAGCGCGTTTTGTTACCATCTTCGCCAAGCCGGCCGGCCGTCCGCTGGTTGACGACTACATTATCGATATCCCGCAGAATACCTGGATTGAACAGCCGTGGGACATGGGCGTTGCCTATATTCCGCCGATTGTTAATAACTGATTGATGTCGGTCAAAACGCGCCCGGTTATGCCGGGCGCGTCTGTTTTTAGGCTTCGCCTGTTTCCATCGCCTGCGGTAGACTGAGTATCTGATCCGCACGCCGAAGGAGACCCCACCCGTGTCACCGAAAAATCTCAGCGAAGAACTGTTCAAACCGCGCTTTAAACATCCGGAAACGTCATCGCTGGTGCGTCGTGTCCACCATCACCGCCCGTTAAACATTCATTCTGCCCTCGATGGGGAAAACCGCCCCGGATGGTACCGGATGATTAACCTGCTGCTGTGGACCTGGCGCGGGTTGTCACCCCTGGAAGTCAGCGAAGTGCTGGCGCGTATTGCGGTCAGCGACGTTGAACACACCGACGATCGGCTGCTGGATACGGTGATCGGCTATCGCGGCGGTAACTGGATCTACGAATGGTCAACCCAGGGCGCGGCGTGGCAGCAGAAGGCCAGTGAGTGCGATGACGATCTGCTGGCCGGCCAGCACTGGCTGCATGCTGCGAATCTCTACAGCCTCGCGGCCTATCCTTACCTGAAAGAGGATGTGCTGGCCGATCAACCGCTGCTGCTGGCCAACCGTGCTTATCAGGAAGCGACCAGCCGCCTGCCCGGCGAGCTGAAAGAGCTGGAGTTTGCCATCCCCGGCGGCAGCCCGGTGACCGGTTTTCTGCATATGCCCGCAGGCGTGCAGGCCCCTTATCCGACCGTGCTGCTGTGCGGCAACCTCGACTCGCTGCAGAGCGATCACTACCGTTTATTCCACGACTATCTTGCGCCCCGCGGCATAGCCATGCTGACGCTGGACGTGCCGTCGGTCGGCTTCTCCGCCAAATGGCGGCTGACCCAGGACTCCAGCTTCCTGCATCAGCAGGTGCTGCGCCAGCTAGACCGGGTGGCGTGGATCGATCATACCCGGGTGGCGGCATTCGGCTTCCGTTTCGGCGCCAATGTGGCGGTACGGCTGGCCTATATGGAACCGCAGCGCCTGCGCGGCGTGGCCTGTCTCGGGCCGGTGGTACACAGCCTGCTGAGTGACGCCAGCCTGCAGGATCGGGTGCCGGATATGTATATGGATATGCTGGCCAGCCGCCTGGGTATGTCCAGCACCTCAGACAGCGCGTTGCGTACCGAAATGAGCCGCTTTTCGCTGAAGCTGCAGGGGCTGCTGGGCCGCCGCTGTACCACGCCGATGCTCTCCGGCTACTGGGCCGACGATCCGTTCAGCCCGGAAGAGGAGTCACGGCTGATCGTCAGTTCGTCGGCGCAGGGGCGGCTGCTGCCGATGAAATCCTCACCGGCGCTGGCCGGTTTTGAACGCGGATTGAACGAAATCGGCGACTGGTTATTGCAACGATTACGCGCCTGATTTGCTAAAATTGCTGACTTTGCTACAACTATAGGCTCAACCAAGGAGTGTAAAACGATGACGTTACCGAGTGGACATCCTAAGAGCCGCTTAATGAAGCGCTTTGGCTCATTAGGTCCTTACATCCGTGAAGGCAAATGTGAAGGCGATCGCTTCTTCTTTGACTGTCTGGCCGTCTGCGTCAACGTCAAACCGGCACCGGAGAGCCGCGAGTTCTGGGGCTGGTGGATGGAGCTGGAAGCACAGAGCGACCACTTCACCTATGAGTACCATTTTGGTCTGTTTGATAAAGAGGGTAACTGGAAGCCAACGGCGATCAAAGGTAAGGACAATAATGCCCGCCTCGAAGAGACGTTACGCAAGTTTCATGAGCGCCTGAAGGCGCAGCTGGCCGAGCTGGAGCTGGGGCTGGTACCTGCCGCCGGGTTTGCCGATCAACCGGTTAAACTGAGCGCGTAAGTGCAACGCATGGCGGTAAAAGAATAAAGAAAAGGCCGGTGAGGAGAGCACCGGCCTTTGTTCAGACACATTATGAGGGGTGTTACAGGGTCGACACTGACCGCTTAGAACTGATAAACCAGGCCTACGGCAACCACGTCGTCGGTATTCAGAGACAGTTTGTTGTCGTCATCCAGCTGGTTAATTTTGTAATCCACATAGGCGTTCATATTCTTGTTGAAGTAATAGGTAGCGCCCACATCAATGTATTTCACTAAATCTTCGTTGCCGAGACCGTTCTCCATATCCTTACCTTTGGTCTGGATGAAGCCCAGTGACGGACGCAGACCGAAGTCGAACTGGTACTGTGCCAGCAATTCAATGTTCTGAGTTTTGTTCGCCATGCCGCTGATGCTACCACCGGTTACGGTGTTGGTGCCGCTGATTGGCGTCATGTTGCGGGTTTCGGTGTAGATTGCCGCCAGGTACAGGCCGTTGTTGTCAAACTTCAGACCGGTACCCCAGGAATCAGCTTTATCGCCGTGGCCGTAAGCCTGCGCCTGCTGGTTGTTGGTACGGTCGGATGAGGTGTAAGCACCGCTGACGCTCACGCCGCTGTCGCCCAGTGCGTAAACCGCAGACATACCGTAGCCGTCACCGTTCTGACGCGCAACGCTGGTACGGTCGTTAGCGCCGCCCGCGTCGTTTTTACCCTGATACTGCAGGGCGAACTTCAGGCCATCGACCAGGCCGAAGAAGTTGGTGTTACGGTAGGTGGCCACGCCGGTGGTACGTGCGGTCATGAAGTTGTCGGTACGCGCCGTGCCGTCACCGCCGAACTCTGGGAACATATCGGTCCAGGCTTCCACGTCGTACAGCACGCCGTAGTTGCGGCCGTAGTCGACCGAGCCGTACTGGCCGAATTTCAGACCGGCGAAGCCCAGACGGGTTTTGTTGCCGTTCTGCGCATCAGAGCTTTCGGAGTTGTTGGCGTTGAAGTGGTATTCCCACTGACCGTAGCCGGTCATCAGGTCATTAATCTGGGTCTGGCCTTTGAAGCCCAGACGAACGTAGGATTTATCGCCGTTGTTGCTGTCGCTGTCGCTGAAATAGTGCAGGCCTTTGACCTTGCCGTACAGGTCCAGCTTGTTGCCGTCTTTGTTATAGACTTCTGCGGCCTGAGCTGCGGTGGAGAGGGCCAGTGCGGCGGTTAAGATTGCCAGTGCGCTTTTCTTCATTTTGCTATCAATCCCGAAAGAGTAAGTGTGTAAGCGGCCCACGGGGCTGCTCAAGGCAGGAACGTTTTACCCTTTTCGTATTAAACTTTTATTACACTTCTATACATTTCTTGTTATTAACGAACTTTTCGACTAGCAAGTGGTCAGGGCTTTTTCGTCGTTTTCCCAGGCTTGCTGTTGGTTTCCGGCGCGACACCTGTTAAAACGTTGCTTCGCACTCTTTTTTTACAATATGGCAGGAAATTAATGAGCAGCAGCCAGACCCTGGTGGTAAAACTGGGGACCAGCGTACTGACCGGCGGATCCCGTCGGCTGAATCGGGCCCATATCGTTGAACTGGTGCGTCAGTGCGCCCAGCAACATGCGGCAGGCCACCGGATTGTGATTGTGACGTCAGGGGCAATGGCCGCCGGGCGCGAACATCTTGGCTACCCCGAGCTGCCCCCTACCATCGCCTCAAAGCAGCTGCTGGCTGCGGTGGGGCAGAGCCGTCTGATCCAGCTGTGGGAACAACTGTTCTCGATTTACGGCATCCATATCGGTCAGATGCTGCTGACCCGCGCAGACCTGGAAGACCGTGAGCGTTTTCTTAACGCCCGCGATACCCTGCGCGCGCTGCTCGATAACCATATTGTGCCGGTGATTAACGAAAACGACGCGGTGGCCACCGCCGAGATCAAGGTCGGCGATAACGACAACCTGTCGGCGCTGGCCGCGATCCTCGCCGGCGCGGACAAACTGCTGCTGCTGACCGATCAGCAGGGGCTGTTTACCGCCGATCCCCGTAATAACCCGCAGGCCGAACTGATCGGCGACGTGCACGCGATTGACGATGCGCTGCGTGCGCTGGCCGGCGACAGCGTTTCCGGGCTGGGCACCGGCGGCATGACCACCAAGCTGCAGGCGGCTGACGTGGCCTGCCGCGCCGGCATTGACACCATCATCGCGGCGGGCAGCCGCCCTGGCGTGATTGGCGACGTGATTGCGGCTAATCCGGTGGGCACCCGCTTCCACGCCTTCCAGACTCCGCTGGAAAATCGCAAACGCTGGATCTTCGGCGCACCGCCGGCCGGTGAACTGGTGGTCGACGACGGCGCGCTGGTGGCGATCCTCGAGCGCGGCAGCTCACTGCTGCCGAAGGGCATCCGTTCGGTCAGCGGCAACTTCTCCCGCGGGGAAGTGATCCGCATCCGCAACCTGCAGGGGCGGGACGTCGCCCACGGCGTATCGCGTTACAATAGCGATGCCATGCGCATGATTGCCGGACACCACTCGCAGCAGATTAGCGATATTCTCGGTTATGAATATGGTCCGGTGGCCATCCACCGCGACGATATGATTGTGGCTTAAGGAACAGAGATGCTTGAACAAATGGGTAAAGCGGCCAAGGCCGCGTCATATCAGCTTTCGGTACTCAGCACCGAACAAAAAAACCGCGTGCTGCTGACCATCGCGGACAGCCTGGAGTTGCTGAGCGCGGAGATTCTGGCCGCCAACGAGCAGGATCTGGCGGATGCCCGCCAGAACGGCATGAGCGCCGCGCTGCTGGATCGGCTGATGCTTAACCCGCAGCGCCTGAAGGGCATCGCGGATGACGTACGCCAGGTATGCAATCTGGCCGATCCGGTCGGCGTGGTGATCGACGGTGGCCGGCTGGACAGCGGCCTGCGCATCGAGCGCCGCCGCGTGCCCCTCGGCGTGGTGGGGGTCATTTATGAAGCGCGGCCAAACGTGACCGTCGACGTTGCCAGCCTGTGCCTGAAAACCGGCAACGCGGTGATCCTGCGCGGCGGCAAAGAGACCTACCGGACCAATGCGGCGACCGTGCGCGTGATTCAACGCGCGCTGCAGCAGCATGGGCTGCCGGCTGGCGCGGTACAGGCGATCGAAAGCCCGGATCGCGAGCTGGTTAATCAGCTGCTAAAGCTGGATCGCTACGTTGATATGCTGATCCCACGCGGCGGTGCCGGGCTGCACAAGCTGTGTCGAGAAAACTCGACCATCCCGGTGATCACCGGCGGTATCGGCGTGTGCCATATTTATGTCGATCGCAGCATCGAGCTGGAGCCGGCGCTGAACGTGATCGTTAACGCCAAGAAGCAGCGCCCGAGCGCCTGCAACTCGGTAGAGACGCTGCTGATTGATGCAGCGATCGCTGACAGCTTCCTGCCTGCGCTGAGCGCGCGGATGGCGGCCGAGGGGATTACCCTGCACGCCGATCCGCGTTCGCTGCCGCTGCTGCAGAACGGCCCGGCGGCCGTCAGCGCGGTGACCGACGCTCAGTATCGCGACGAGTGGCTGGCGCTGGATCTCAACGTGAAGCTGGTGGATGGACTGGATGAAGGGATTGCGCATATTCGCGAATACGGCACCCAGCACTCCGATGCGATCCTGACCCGCACCCTGAACCACGCCGACCGTTTCGTCAATGAAGTTGACTCTTCAGCGGTCTACGTCAACGCCAGCACCCGCTTTACCGACGGTGGCCAGTTCGGCCTCGGTGCGGAAGTGGCGGTCAGCACCCAGAAGCTGCACGCCCGTGGCCCGATGGGGCTGGAAGCGCTGACTACCTATAAGTGGGTGGCTTTCGGCGACGACACGCTGCGCGCCTGACCGCCTTAACAGCGCCCGCCCGGGCGCTTTTTTTCCCGCGCACGCGTCGAATTGCTCTGGCGGCAACGTTAGGGGTTGATGACGCCTGATAACCCTGACTTTTATCATGAGGTCGGTGTATCGGGCCGTCTGTATTCCGCCTGGCGGCACCGTCCTCGCTGCTGACTGAGGATGTTATGTTGAAACCGTTACTCGCTGTCATAATCGGCGGCTGCGCCGGCTGTGTGATCCGCTGGCTGCTCGCCGTGCGCCTGAATTCGCTTTTTCCCTCTCTGCCGCCGGGCACGCTGCTGGTTAATCTGGTTGGTGGCTTGATTATCGGTGCCGCGATGGCGTGGTTTATGCGCCACCCGCAGCTCGATCCGGCCTGGAAACTGCTGATTACCACCGGCCTGTGCGGCGGTATGACCACTTTCTCCACCTTTTCTCTGGAAGTGGTGACGCTGATGCAGGCCGGTAACTATCTCTGGGCGATGGTCTCAGTGCTCACCCATGTGATCGGCTCACTGCTGATGACCTTTGCCGGTTTCTGGCTGGTATCGCTGCTGTTCTGATTTGCGCGACAGGAGAGGGTAAACCATTCACCGCTTCAGCCTGCCCGGTGAACGGGCCGCTGGCAAACCAGCCCGTCGCGAATAAACAGGCTTCGCTTACTGACGCGCCCAGGCCGCCGCTTCCCGGAACAGCGCGTCGTCCGGGCGCACGCCGGTATAGAGGGCGAACTGTTCCACCGCCTGAATGGCAAACACTTCGCTGCCGGTAATGGTGGTTTTATTCTGCGCGCGCGCCTCACGCACCAGCGGCGTCAGTTCAGGCAGGGCCACCACTTCGAAAACGACGCTGGCGTTGGCGATGGTCGCCGGGCTGAATGACAGCTGTTCTGCTTCCTTTCCGCCGCTCATGCCAATCGGCGTCGCGTTAATAAGCAGGTCGGGCTTAAGATCGCCCATCTCTGCCTGCCAGTTGAAACCGTAGAGATCCGCCAGCTCGCGTCCGCGAGCCTCATTACGTGCAATAATATGGCCGTGATGGAAACCGGCATCTTTTAACGCACAGGCGACCGCTTTGGCCATACCACCGTTGCCGTTCAGCGCAAAGCTAAGCTGATTCGACACCTGATACTGCGCCAGCAGGCTGGCGATGGCGATATAGTCGGTATTGTACGCTTTCAGGCGGCCGTCGGTATTCACTATGGTGTTGACGGAGTCAATGGCTTTGGCCGAACTGTCCAGCTCGTCAATCATCGGGATTACCGCCTCTTTAAACGGCATTGAGATGGCGCAACCGCGTACCCCCAACGCCCGCACGCCGCCAATGGCCGCCGCCAGATCGGTGGTGGTAAAGGCTTTATACAGGTAGTTGAGATCCAGCGCGTTATACAGATAGTTATGGAAACGGGTGCCGAAATTACCCGGTCTGGCCGCCAGTGACATGCAAAGTACGGTGTCTTTATTGAGATGTTGAGTCATATATTGTCCTTAAAATGACGGGCGCAAGGCGAAAGAGTTGAAAAGCAGATAATGGGGTACCCGAGGGGAATTAAAAACGGCTGAATTTGCCTGTAAGAGTTCCGCTTTTTATCATCGTGGTCAGCTTAAACACCATTATCTGCTAAGACTGTCGCTGCGCGATTTGGCAGGGAGATCACTCCTGTTCCGCCTGGCCGCGGATCTCTTCCAGGTAGTTGTAAATGGTATAACGGGTTACGCCCAGCGCGGCTGCCGCTTTCTCAATGCCGCCTTTGACGATAAACATGCCGCGTTCCTGCATTCTTCGCACCGCCGCCAGTTTGGCCTGCTTACGGGCCGAACGCGGGCCATTCTCCAGCTCGGCCAGCGAATCGGCGATAATCTCCGCCATCAGCTGTTCCATATCGGCGCTCTCGGGCGCGGGGGCGGCCTGCACCGCAGGGGAGGGCTGACCGCTCAGCAGCCGGTCGATCGCCTCGCGGGCGGCCAGCAGCGCGTTCTGGTCACTGTTTATGCACAGCGCCGCAAACGGCTGGCCGCTGCTGTCGCGGTACAGCGCCGTGGCGCTGCGCAGCGGCTGCCCCTGTTTGTTGTGCGTGACATAATCAGGGATCACCAGCGGTGAAGTATCGCCGCCGTCAGGCACGCTATTAATCAGCGCGCTGAGCCCGAGATCCTGATCCGGTACCGCCAGCACCGAACTGCCGGCCACGCGCCCGGTCACGTGGCCATTGGCAATCGCCATCACCGACGCTTCCGGGGCACTCAGGTCGTGCAGCACAATTTCAGTATCACGCCCCACCACGCTGCCCAGCGCCGAGAGCGCCGCGCGCAGCGTCTCGAACACGAGTTCGCGCTCACGACTGAGTTCGTCATTCAGCGAGCACATGATTATTGCGTTGCCGCCGTTTGATCGACCTGACGGGTTACCGCCAGCAGGCGGTTCACGTGGGTCAGCAGCAGATCTATGTCCGACTGCAGGAATTCATCACCCGCTCGTGAAGCGGTCACGATGGCGTTGTTGATGTTCTCTGCAATGGAGGACGATTCCCCTTTGCCGGTGGTCAACAGCAGGGCAGCAATCAGCAGTGATTGCGCCTCTACCTGGGCCGTCAGCTCTTTGGTATCCACGTCCATTTTGGCTAACTTCATTAAAATATCGATCACCAGCTGCTTCATGATGTCTCTCCGTAGTGTGAAATAATGAAATTAGCATTCGCCGTCGGAAAGTAAACAGGATTTCTCTGCCAGCGGCGTGCGACTGACGCCGCTCAACCTGGCAACATCGCCAGTCTGTTGCCAGAATTACTGTTTTTCTCATAAGGAGCAGGCGATGTTGCGATTTTTACGTGCACTTTTTTCCAGCCCGGAGTCCCTGCTGCAGGTGATGAGCCCGGACGAGGTGGAAGAGGCTATTGAGGAGGGGGCGCGCATTATCATCAACGAAGACGGCGGTGCGACGGTCAATATTGCCAGCCCGGCGGTGCGCGAGGATTTTGTTCGCCATATTAACGCGCTGAAGAGGGCATAAGATGGGTACCGCAATCTTTATGGTACTGATGGTATGTGGCTACTGGTACACCAGCCGTGACCTCTCTACCCGCTTCAAAATCAAACGCTCGTTCGGCTGGGACGTCTATTTTCTGGTGGCGCTGTACGGCTGTATTTTTGTCCTGCAGGGCGTGATGGCGACCGGGTTAATCTGGCTGCTGCTGCTGGCCTGTTCCGCGGTCTTTAATGCCATTCCGGCACTTTCTCACGGTGAGTATCACCAGTGGCAGGCCGAGTTTATGACCTGGAGCTTCCTCGGCATTCAGGCACCGGTGGTGATTATGCTGGCATTCGCGGTGACTTTTTGCCTCTATCGCTCTAACTGGTCGGGCAGCGCCCGCCTCAACGGAGAAGGCCGTAAGAAGCTGTACAAGAGGCTGTCGCGCGCTAACGGCGTTGAAGGGCTGCTGTTTCAGTGCATGGAGGAGGGAGATCTCGCGTGGATCACACTCAAGTCTAAGCGTATCTATATCGGTATGATCCATACCGCTTCTTACGAAAATGAGATCACCGCCAATCTGGTGTTGATTCCGATGCTCAGCGGCTATCGCGACAGCGAAACGCTGAATCTGCGCATCGAGCATAACTACAGCCGCTGGTATGCGGAGCACGGCATCATGCTGGATTCTCAGCCAAGGTCGGCGCTGGACTTTCGTAAGGTGATTATGCTGGAACAGATCGAGAGCCTGTCGCTGTTCGATCCCGCCAGCGCGACCGCGCTGGCGTTATAATACGGGGATTAGCGATAGACCTCGCCACACATCAGGACGGCGTCGGGGCGCCGTTTATGAATACGCGCCATCATCTCTTCGCAGGTCGCACGGGTCGGAAAAATATGTTCAGACACCGGCAACGCGTCGCAGGCATCATGTCCACATGCGCTCACCAGTAAGACGAAACCTATTAACATGGCTCACTCCTTTGACAGATGCAGTTGCTACAGAGTATAGGCGAACCGTGACAAAATCGTGTTCAAAAGAATGCGCTGGCAAATGCGACAGATTTGCTATGCTTAATCTTTGACCAAAGAGGAGGAGAAAATGAGTAGCGAATCAGATTCACCCGTTTCCAGTGACGAAGAAGTGTGCACTATCATCGGTAAGGCGGTGGTCGACCTGAGTATGACCGGGCAACCGGTTAACAAAGCGACGCTGGGTCTGAAACTGTTGGCGATGGCCGATCAGGATCACGATGACGAACGGATTTTACTCTACTGGATTGCCCGGCGGGCAATCAATCAGCCGCACAAATTTGCCGAGGCGCGTTACTAGCCTGATGCTGATCGCCGGCTGATGTTTCACCGGCACCGGTGGCCACGGGATGGCCACCGCTGAGCGTCAGCTCTGATGGCTCTCCACCACAATCTCTGCCGCGCAGGTTTCTCCCGCTTTCACCAAACGATACTCTGCCTTACCCTGATGAACATAAATGCATGCCCGTCCGGCAGGCCCACCGTCCTGTTCCTGACTGAGCGCGATGGTAATTTTTTCCGCGTATAAAGCGGGGATGTAGCCCGCCAGCGGCAGCGCCAGCAAGGGGGACAACAGTGCAGCGCGCAGTACGCTAAAAGAATCCCGACGATCCGCCATGCTAACCCTCCGAAAGCGCCGTTGAGCGCGCGTAAATTCAGCTTTGATAATAGTCAGCCGGGCCGGTAGTGTCAGCATATTATTGGGCGAAAAGTAAACATAAGGCAACGGCGAACGGCTGGCGATGAGACCGGGAGCGCAAAAGGTCCGGCGTGCGGGCAAAGGCGGGGGGCAGAACGCCCCGCCGCTTAAAAACCATCACTTAACGTGTCGGGTAGTGATGCTTGATGTTTTGATTAAAAAACTGGCCCTTTGAGGGCGCAGCCATCAGGAAATGCCAGGCGGTAAGCGGAACGTGACAGTAGGTAAACATGTTACCGGAACAGGTTTCCACTTGCAGAATTTGCCTGTCAGCGTCATACCCGATGGACTGAATAGTGGATGATGCTACACGCTGACGTTTCATCTTAACCTCCCTTACTGTTTTGCAATGGGTGGTTAAATTTTAGCCTGCGTGACCGGTTCTGCCTTGTCGGCGATCAAGAAAACAGGGGGGGTGGCACGAAAAGTTAATCAGGGAGGGAGCGGGGAAAAAATTGCCTCGGAAAATGGAAACCCAGCAGCACTTTCCGAGGCCATGCAAATGCATAATTCGTTACAGGCAGACACTGTAACGAACTTCGGAAAGTTGTACAAGATAAATTTATTTGTACAGATTAATTGCAGCGCCAGTGAGGACAGCGGCACTGTTGCGGTGAGAGGGAGCAAAAAGCTTCACCCGGCCCGGCCAAACTTGCTAAAGTTTAGCACTCAATGTCTTAACGGGATTTTTTATGTCGAACGAAATTGCACATCCGTCCAGCAGCCCAAAACAGGCTGCACTTCAGCTGGTGATTGAACTGGTACGCGCAGGAAAGCTCAGCCCGCTGCAGGGGGATGCCTCCAATATGATCTCGATTTACGAGCAGTTCAAAGCGCACTTTGAAGCGGACAAGCACAAACACGCGTCAGACTCCGCGATCTCCTGATATTGTGAATGCCCCGCTGACCCGGGGCTGAAACAGGTTTGTTTCTGGTGGTCCGATCGCAATGGCACCCACAGGTGCCGGGCGCTGTCATCGTAACTCCCCCGGATCATCTGACCTGCTCCCTGCTCCGATCCCTGTATCTGAAGGGTGAATCAGCCGACAATCCGCCCGCGATCCATATGTACCGCACGATCGCACATATGATCGATCACGTCGGGATCGTGGCTGACCAGCACCATGGTCAGGTTCTCCTGCTGTTTCAGCTGATTCAGCAGGTTGAGGATCTCCGCCTGTACCGACATATCCAGCGCCGAGGTGGGTTCGTCAAGCAGCAGGATCTTCGGTTCCAGCAGCAGCGCGCGGACGATCGCCACGCGCTGGCGCTGGCCGCCGGAGAGCTGATGCGGATAGCGATCCGCCAGCGCCGTATCCAGCCCGACGTGGCTGAAGGCGCTATCGATGCGATCGTTGATGTTGTCCAATTTTAGCAGCTTAAGCGGCTCTGCCAGCGTGCGGCGCAGGCGATGGCGCGGGTGCAGCGAGGCATAGGGATCCTGGAACACCATCTGCACGTCGCGGCGAAGTTGCCCGGTGAAGGCGTTGCCGGGTAGCGCCGTATGTCCTGCCAGCCGCATCTGGCCCTGCCAGTGCGGGTTCAGTCCGGCCATCACCCACAGCAGCGACGATTTGCCGCAGCCTGAGGGGCCGACCAGGCCAAAGCACTCACCGGCAGCGATGGTCAGGCTGACATCATGCACCACGGTGCGCAGCTCGTAGCCCTGCCTGTGCGCTACGCTCAGCTGGTTTAACTCAATCATGCTGACCTCCGGCCTGCAGCGCGGCGCGGTCCAGCACCGGCAGTGGCTTACCGTGCGTGGATTTGTTCGGCCTGCATGACCACAGCGTGCGGGTGTAGGGGTGGGTAGCGTGGGGCAGATCGGCGGCCTGCAGGGTATCGAGAATATCGCCCTGGTACATTACTATCACCCGCTCGCAGTGTTCGGATACCTGTTGCAGATCGTGGCTGATCAGCAGCAGCCCCATATCGCGCTGTTCCACCAGCTTGCGGATCAACGCCAGTACCTGATCGCGCATCGCGTGATCGAGCGCCGAGGTCGGCTCATCAGCGATCAAAAAGCGTGGCTCGGCGATCAGCGCCATTGCCAGCATCACCCGCTGGCCCATGCCGCCGGAGAGCTGATGCGGGTAACGCTGCATCAGCTCGGCCGGCTGCGGCAGGCCCACCGCATCCAGCATCTCGCAGACCTTCTCTCTGGTCTCCGCCCGGCTGAAGCGGCCGTGCAGCTTCAGCGGCTCGGCGACCTGCCAGCCGATGGTGCGCATCGGATTGAGGGCATATTTCGGGTCCTGCATCACCATCCCCAGCTGGCTGCCGCGCAGCTGGCTCCAGCGGCGCTCGCTCAGCGTCAGCGCATCTTCACCGGCCACGCTGAAGGTGTTGGCCCGCAGCCGTAGCGAAGGTGAAAGCAGCCCCATCAGCGCACGGGCGGTCAGCGATTTGCCGGAACCGGACTCGCCGACCAGCGCCACGCGTTCGCGGCCAAGGGTGAAGCTAATATTATTCACTAACGCCGATCCGGAGGGGGCATAAATCGTCAGGCCCTCTGCCACGATCGGCGCGGTTGTATCAGTTGCCATTTCGGGTATCCAGTCGGTCACGCAGGCCGTCGCCTGTCAGGTTAAAGGCCAGGCTGGCAAACAGAATTGCGCCGCCGGGCACGGCGGCCACCCACCACTGGTCGAAAATCACCTTACTGCCTTCGGCAACCATCGAGCCCCATTCGGCGGTCGGCGGCTGGATGCCCATGCCCAGGAATCCCAGCCCGGCGGCAGCGAGAATAATGCCGCCAAGGCTCAGCGCGGCACGTACCACGGCAGTAGGCAGGCACAGCGGCAGAATATGGCCAAACATCAGGCGCAGGCCGTTAATACCCTGCATCCGTGCCGCCGCCAGATAGTCACTGCGGCGCAGCGCCAGAGTTTCGGCGCGAGCCTGGCGGGCAAAGGGGGGCCAGCTGGTGAGCGCCAGCGCCAGCGCGCCGTTCATCAGACCGGGGCCCATCATCGCCACCAGCGCCAGGGCGATCACCAGATTGGGCAGCGACAGGAAAATATCGGTAATGCGCATCAGCACCCGCTCGCTCCAGCCACCGAGATAGCCGGCGCTGATGCCGATCAGCATGCCGACCGGAATGGTCAGCACCAGGATCAGCGATACCAGCAGCAGGGTGGGCCTTGCGCCATAAATCACGCGGGATAACAGGTCGCGGCCAAAGCCGTCGGTGCCCAGCCAGTGAGCGGCGGACGGCGGCGTCAGGCGCACGGCCATCTCCTGCGCGTTAGGATCGTATGGAGCCAGCAGCGGCGCGAACAGCGCGGTCAGAATCAGCAGGCCAACCAGCGTCAGGCCGATGCCTAAGGTGATATTGCGCCGTGCGGTTTGCGGCCGCAGGCGCGGTGGAACGGTTGAAGTGTGGCTCATCGGGTTCTCGGGTCGGTCAGATAGGTTAACGCATCCGCCAGCGCGTTGATGATGATAAAGCAGCCGCCAATCAGCAGCGTGGATCCGAGGATCGCCGGCGTATCTGAAGCAAACAGCGCGGTGGTCATATAGCGCCCGACGCCCGGCCAGGCGAAGACCGTTTCGGTCAGCACTGAACCTTCCAGCAACGACGCATAGGAGAGCGCCAGCACGGTAATCAGCGTGCCGCGCACGTTAGGAAAGATATGCAGCAGCAGGATGCGACCGCGGCTGGCCCCTTTGGCCCGCGCCAGCGTCACATACTCTTTGCTGCTCTCTTCCAGCATCGCGGCGCGCAGCAGGCGGGTAATGGTAGCCATCGACAGCAGCCCCAGCACCGTTACCGGCAACCACAGATGGGCGATGGCGTTGCGGAACATCTCCGCGTCGCCAGACAGCCAGCTGTCAATCAGCACCAGGCCAGTTTTCGGCTCCAGAGTGTAGATCCAGATATCGTCCAGCCTTCCCGGCCCGGCCGACCAGTGCAGCACCGCATAGAACAGCAGCAGCCCGAGCAGCCCGAGCCAGAACACCGGCACCGAATAGCCAAGCAGGGAAATCAGCCTGGCGACGTTATCCAGCACGCTGCCCGGTTTCCAGGCGGCGGCCAGCGCCAGCAGGATGCCAGCCACCGAGCCAAAAATCATCGCGCAGGTGGCCAGCTCAACGGTTGCCGGGAAGGTACGCAGCAGATCGCTGGCCACCGGCTGGTTGGTGATGCTGGAGATGCCCAGATCGCCGCGCAGCAGGTGGGTCAGATAGTGCCAGAACTGCATATAGACCGGCTGATCGAGGCCGAGATCGCGGCGTACCTGGGCGTAGGTGGATTCACTGGCGTGATCGCCGGCGATCTGCAGCACCGGATCCACCGGTGACAGGTGTGACAGGGCGAAGGTGAACACCAGCAGCCCGACCAGGGTAACCGCCAGTGAAATCAGCGCACCCAGCGCGCCGCTGCTGCGCCGCCAGAACAAACGGGCCCCGTCAGGGGCCCCGCGTTGGCTTGAACCACTCAGCATTACTTGGTGACCTGGCTGTAATAAACCATATCCGGGTTGATACCCTGCACATAGCCCTGCAGATTATCGCGCAGCGCCACCAGGTTACGCGCCTGCATGCCGACCACATACGGTGAATGCTGCTGCACTTCACGCTGCATTTTCTGGTACAGCGCTACGCGCTTCGCCGGATCGGTTTCTGCGGTGGCGGCCAGCGTCTGTTTGCTCAGCTCCGGAATATGCCAGTTGGAGCGCCAGGCCAGCGTTTTGCTGCCGTCTTCCGGGTTATAGGCGAAGGCGGCCGCGTTGGTGTTCGGGTCGAAATAGTCTGCGCCCCAGGCGTTTAGCGTCGCCTCATACTGGTGCGCCTTAACCCTTGTTGCGACCTCGCTGCTGATGCCCGGCTGCACCTCAACCTTCACGCCACCTTTGGCAAAGCTGGCCTGCAGCGCCTGGGCGATGTCCAGATACGGCGGCTGGTTGCTGGTGGAGAGCTTGAAACTGACGTTGGTCAGGCCGGCTTTTTTCAGGATCGCTTTGGCTTTCTCCGGGTCATAGGTGAACGGATTATCGTTCAGCGCACCGAGGAAACCTTCCGGCAGGAACGACTGATGCACCTGGAACTGGCCCTTCAGCAGGTCGTTGGCAATGCCTTTGTAGTCAAACAGGTAGCGCGAAGCTTCCCATAGCGCCGGGTTTTTCAGCACCGGATTAGCGTCGATATTGAACTGAACGTAGTACAGCGAGGCCATCGGCACCGCCAGCGTTTTGACGCCGGCCTTATCCTTTAGCGCCGCCATCTGATCGGCACCCAGGTTACGGGCGATATCGGCATCACCCTGCTCCAGCAGCAGGCGGCGTGCGGCCGGCTCCGGCACGTTCTTAATCAGCACGTTTTTCAGCTTCGGTGCGCCGGCCGGTGAGGTCGGATTGGCGCTGAACAGCACCACTTCATGGGGGATAAACTTGCGGATCTGGTACGGGCCGCTGCCCGCAGAGTGCAGGCCCAGCCACTTGTTGCCGAAGTCGCCATTTTTCGCATTGGCCGCGACGGTTTTTTCGTCAACGATTGATGAGACCGGGGCGGCCAGCAGGCTCAGCACATAGGTCGGGCTGACGTCGGCACTCCAGCTGATCTGCACGTGCTTATCGTCGATTTTTTTCAGCTGGGCATCAACGTTGTCTTTGGTCCAGCCGAGCTGAGTCAGAATAAACGACGGGTCGAGGTTCAGCTTTACCACGCGCGAAAGAGAGAAGATTACGTCTTCCGGGCGCAGCGGGTTGCCGGAGGCAAATCTGGCATCATCGCGCAGGGTGAAGGTCATGCTGCGGTTATCCGCACCCGGCTGCCAGCTGGTGGCCAGCGTCGGCTTGAGGTCGGTCGGGTTCTGTGGGTCAGACTGAACCAGGCGCTGATAGAGGTTAGTAAACGCCTGTACCGAGGTCAGTTCAAAACCTTCAGCCGGATCGAAGCTGCTGGCATCATCGATAGACTGAGCGATCACCAGCGTGTCAGCCGGGGTGGCAGCCGTCGCGGTAAAGGAGGCCGCCAGGGCTACCGCCATCACTGAGGGAGCTAAAAATTTCATGGTGTTTCCTTACCTTAAGATTTGTCGCGAGTGTAATTTAACCCTGCGAAATAACCATAGTAGATTATTGGCTAACGTTATGAGTAATGGTTATAAGCCAGCAAAAAGAGTTATAAACATCAGAGATGCTGTGGATTAATGGGAAAAAGCCAGCCACAGACCCGGTGCAACGCCAAGGAAATTATTGAGCATATGCAGAAAAATGGGGAGTCTGAGTCCGTTGGAAACGAAGCGAGCCGCGCACAGCAGCAGCGAGAGCAGCACCAGCGCGATCAGCGTTTGCAGATGCACGTACTGGGTATGCACGGCGGCAAAAATAAGCGAACTGAGCAGCGAACAGGCCAGCCGCTGCCGAGGTGCCCACAGTAACAGCCCCTGCAGCACAAAGCCGCGGAACAGGATCTCCTCATACACCGGTGCGAGAAAGACCACCGCCAGCGAGAACAGCACCACGGTATACAGCGAGCCGGTTTGCTGCGCACCGGTCCAGCCTTCGCGCTGCAGATAGAGTGACTGTGCAGCAATCAGCGCGATTAGCATCGCGCTGAACAGCAACGCCTGGCGCAGCGTTAGCCTGCCTGAGGGGATCGGGGTGTCATAACTGCGAACATACCAGCGGTAAACCGGCACCAGCGCGGCAAATTCCAGCGCACATAGCAGCGGCATCAGCAGGCCACTGGACTGCAGGTAAGTGAAATTCGGCAGCGCACCGACCAGCACGCTAATCGCATACCAGATAAACAGTGCGCCTGCACAGAGCAGGGTATGGGTGATGCGATCGCCGGGTAGGGTCATGCAGAGTTCTCTGTGCCAGGAGGCAACGATGATAACGTCTGCACGGTGGGCTGTCGATGGTGTGCCTGCATGGGAAATCATTGCGCAGGCGCACACAGGGTTAACGGACTTTTACCGCCACCAGCGTCATTAACAGGGCAAAAGCCAGAAACAGAGTCAGTTCCATACTGTATTTCTCTTGAGGATTAGCCTTGAAATTATAACCCGCAGGTAAGGTTTTTTTGAGCGAT
This sequence comes from Erwinia sp. B116, assembly GCF_002865965.1. NCBI lineage: Bacteria > Pseudomonadati > Pseudomonadota > Gammaproteobacteria > Enterobacterales > Erwiniaceae > Erwinia > Erwinia sp. B116. The sequence continues at coordinate 61,698 of NZ_JRZZ01000011.1, read as the reverse complement.
GCGTGCGCCTTAAAAGGCAAGGGAGGCAGCAATATGAGCTGTTTTTCTTGCGGCTTACGCGATTAAATCTGTTAGTCTTCACAGTAAATCGCTGGTTATCTACGCAAAAAGAGGAGCAGAAAACATGACCATTTATGGAAAAATCGCGGTAGTCACGGCGCTGATGGCGCTGTCAGGTTGCCAGTCAGCGGGCAACAAGGGCGCGGCGTCTGCCGCCGTGGATCCTGAGCTGGATCGCTGTGGTGCGTCGCAGTATCAGCAGTATGTCGGCAAGCCGCTTTCGTCGATTAACGACGTGCGCTTCGAGGGGCCGGTGCGTGCTATCCCGCATAACTCCGCGGTCACCATGGATTTTAATCTTAATCGTCTGAACTTTATGGGCGACCAGCAGCAGAAAATCACCCGCGTCTACTGCGGTTAAGCGGCTGCTGACGGGCCTGTGCACGGGCCCGTCAGTACTGCCATTTACGCACCCACCACAGCCGTATCCATACCCCAAGGTCACTGGTCCAACCGCTGGTGGTGCTGACCGCTTCACCTTTCGCCACGATAATCATGGTAGGAGAGGCGGTGACCTGCCAGCTATCGGCCAGTTCACCGCGGCTGTCATTGACTACGGGGACGGCCAGGTGATGCCCCTGCAGGTAGCGCACTATACCGATGTCATCCCCCGAGCGGACGGCAACCGTCAGCACCCCGATGCGTTTGCCGTCAAGCCGCATCATCAGCGGCAGGCTGTCCTGGCAGGCGGCGCACCAGCGGTTCCAGAACCATACCACCAGCGGCTTTTTAGCGCTCAGCTCGGCCAGGGTCAGATCGCGCCCGTCAATCGTGTGCAGCGAGCGTGTGGCGAAATCTGCCGGCAGGATCGGGGCGCGCAGGCTATCGTGAAGTTTAATCGTTAACACGATGATTATCAGCGGTAGCAGCAGGTATTGGCACAGCTGGCGGGCACGTTTTAAAAGTCGTCTGTTCCACTGGCTCACAAGCCGTCTCCTGATTTATTTCAACGCGATAACGGAGCGGGGCGGCCGCTGGTCGGGGGCTTATCTTAAAGGTGTGATGACGAATGGCAATCGTTCGGCGTGTAAACATTCGTATAGGTTATCCGCAGCAGGTTTCGCCGTTTCTTGTGGGGCGGATGGCGTCTACCTGCGGATGCCAGAGCGGGTTGCCCTGTGGCGATGGCATTGGCGGTTTGCGCAGCACATTTGTCGCGCAGGATTGATTTTTTCCCCTTAAATTCAATAAGCTGACATTTAATGACTTTTTTTGTTTTATTAATGCTTGTTATCGCGATGGTGTTATGAGTAAATGTGTCCGTCGGTTTTGATACAGACCCACGTATGCGAGCAATTTTAGTAAAGCAGTCTTCAGTTAAGCGTAACGCTGACTGACCTCCTTCTTGAGTGCCTCATAGTAATCCCTGTTGACAAACCTCGTGCCCTATGCGGCTTATCTACAATATTGAAGGATAGACACATGTCTAACAAAATGACTGGTTTAGTAAAATGGTTCAACGCTGAGAAAGGTTTCGGCTTTATCTCTCCAGCTGACGGCAGCAAAGACGTGTTCGTACACTTCTCTGCAATCCAGAACCAGGGTTTCAAAACTCTGGAAGAAGGCCAGAAAGTTGAGTTCTCTATCGAGAACGGCCAGAAAGGCCCTGCAGCTGCAAACGTTACTGCGCTGTAAGTGATGCCTGCTTCGTTGTCAGCGAATCGGTTAAACCGGTTCTGTTAACAACGAAATACAAAAAACCCGCCTCTGGCGGGTTTTTTGCTTTCAGGCGCGGAAAAATATCAGGCTCGTCGTGGTACACTTTTGGCTCATAGTGAAGCCAGAAGATAAAGCCGTCACAATGGAATCCTGGAAGGTTAACCTCATCTCAGTCTGGTTCGGTTGTCTGTTTACCGGCCTGGCCATCAGTCAGATTATCCCGTTTCTGCCGCTCTACGTTGAGCAACTCGGTGTTACCGATCCCGGCGCTCTGACGCTGTGGTCCGGCCTGATTTTCAGCATTACCTTTCTGATTTCTGCGATTGTTTCACCGATGTGGGGCAGCCTTGCCGACCGTAAAGGGCGCAAGTTGATGCTGCTACGCGCCTCTTTTGGCATGGGCGCGGTGATTTTGCTGCAGGCATTCGTCACCAACGTCTGGCAGCTGCTGGCGCTGCGTGCGCTGATGGGGCTGACCTCCGGCTATATCCCTAACGCGATGGCGCTGGTGGCCTCACAGGTGCCGCGTGAGCGCAGCGGCTGGGCGCTGAGCATGGTTTCTACCGCACAGATCTGCGGGGTGATTTTGGGGCCGCTGATGGGCGGGCTGCTGGCCGACTGGGTTGGGCTGCGGGCGGTATTTCTGCTTACCTCGGGTTTGCTGCTGGTAAGCTTTATGATCACCCTTTTTCTGATTAAAGAGGGCGGGCCGCCGCGGGTCAGGAAAGAGGACAAGCTTAGTGGCACGATGGTATTTCGCACGCTGAGCCGGCCGGGGCTGGTGATCAGCCTGTTTATGACCACCCTGGTTATCCAGCTGTGTAACGGCTCCATAAGCCCGATATTAACGCTGTTTGTGCGCGAACTGGAGCCGAACGTACAAAATATCGCCTTCCTCAGCGGCGTGGTTGCGGCGATCCCTGGCGTGTCGGCGCTGCTCTCGGCCCCCTCGCTGGGTAAACTCGGCGATCGGATTGGCGCGCAGCGCATTCTGTTTGCCTCACTGATCCTGACAATAATGCTGTTTATCGGCATGTCCTGGGTGACCAGCGCCACCCAGCTGGCGATACTGCGCTTCCTGCTGGGCTTTGCGGAAGGTGCGATGATGCCGGCGGTACAGACGCTGCTACTGCGTTATTCCAGCGACCAGGTGACCGGGCGTATCTTTGGCTATAACCAGTCGTTTATGTATCTGGGTAACGTGGTGGGTCCATTGATGGGATCCGTGATTTCAGCCGGCGGCGGCTTCCGCTGGGTGTTTGCCGCCACCGGTCTGGTGGTGTTGGTCAATACCGTGCAGCTGATCTGGTGCTATCGGCGGCCTCACCCGCGTTAAGGCGCCGCGATCGTCATTCACCTGCGTCCCCCGGACGATGATCGACGCTGAAAATGGGTTTGAGCGCAGGGCGGCTACAGCTTTTCGTCGGTATAACCGCAGGAAAATGTTAAGCGCGGTTACCGCCGGTAAAAAGCCCGTGGAACCAGAGTAATCTGCATTGTGAGCGGCTGGAACGGCGCTTACTATCACCGCGAAATGACAAACTGAGGTTATCCCATGATTCGAATTCTTAAAGCGGTGAGTGTCGTTGCGCTGGTTGCAGCATTAAGTGGCTGCCTGTTCCCACCACCGGGTGGCGGCGGCGGTTGGGGCGGTGGTGGTCACGGCGGCGGCCATGGCGGCGGCGGGCCACGCGGTGGCTTCATGGCACCCTGATGCTTAGCTGACCGTTTAAACCGGAGCAACACAGAGGGCTCCGGTACTCATTAACAGCAATAACATCCGGGATTAAACTTTAATAATCAATAAGCGAAACGTTTCGCTTTTCATTACCCGCATTTCTCCCCTTTATGGTGCATAAGCAGCGAAAATATAATAAAAAAGGTTATTCTCTTTTCATTACTTCGATGATACCGTCTTGCTTTATTATATTGAGACAGTGTTATGAAAAACCTTGTTGCAGAGCTACTGATCAGACTGGCTGAAAAAGAAGCAGAATCGAAAGAACTGGTCGCTCAGGTTGAGGCACTGGAAATCGTGATGACCGCGCTGCTGCGCAAGCTCGATAGCGAGCATCTGCGCCAGATTAATGAGAGCGTCACCTCGGCGATGAATACTGCTTCCGTCTCCGATGCGGGTACCGATCATCCGGAAGAAGTCACCCTGTTAGAGAATTATATTCAGCGTCTGCTGACCCACCCACGTCAGTAATCCTGCCCAGCTGTCACCGAATCACCGACGGTGACAAAATAATCCCTTCTGCCACGATCTTGCCCGCATTATTCTCTTTTTTTCTCACCGAATACTTTTCACGTGCCACACTTTATGTTGGTTTAAAAACAATAAAGGGATGGGAAGGGTATGAAAACTAGCATGCTGATCTCGGCTGTACTGCTGTCGTTGCTTGCTGCCGGTAATGCTGTAGCAGCAGATAAAACGCCTCAGCAGGAAAAAATGACGGTCTGTAACAAACAGGCGGGTGAGAAAGCGCTTAAAGGTGACGATCGTAAAGCCTTTATGAGCAACTGCCTGAAGAAAGATCAAAAGATGGAGGGCATGACGCCGCAGCAGATGAAAATGAAGACCTGTAACGCGGATGCGACCCAGAAAGCCCTGAAAGGGGATGAGCGTAAAACCTTTATGAGCAGTTGCCTTAAAAAGGGTTAATGGCGGGAGGCCGCTAACGGCTAGTGCTCCTCGGGCGTTAAGCGGGTAATTCTCCTTCAGACCGGGTGCATTCTTGTGCACCCGGTTGGTTTCTGGCATGACCGCTGCGCCTGCCCGACGGTATCAGGCTTTACTCATCCGCTCGGATTTGGCCATACATTGCTGGATGGCCTCAATCACGGCGGCGCGCAGGCCTTTCTCTTCCAGCACCCTGACCGCCTCAATGGTGGTGCCGCCCGGTGAGCAGACCATATCTTTCAGCTCTCCCGGATGTTTACCGGTTTCCAGCACCATCTGTGCGGCACCTTTCACCGCCTGGGCGGCGAACTGATAGGCCTGCGCACGCGGCATACCGCCCAGCACCGCCGCATCGGCCATCGCCTCAATAAACATAAAGACGTAGGCGGGCGCAGAGCCGCTCACCCCGACCACGGCATGGATGAGATACTCCGGTACCAGCGACGCTTTACCAAATCCATTGAAAATCGCCACGATCTCATCAGCTTCTTCGCGGCTGACCAGCACGTTAGGTGTGACTGACGTCATCCCCTCATTCACCAGCGCCGGGGTATTCGGCATCACCCGCACAATTTTACGGTCATGGCCCAGCACGCCGGCCAGCGAATCCAGGGTCACGCCCGCCGCAATCGACACCACCAGTGTCTCTTTATTCAGGCTGCCGGCAACCTCTTTGAGCACGTTGAGGATCACATTAGGCTTAACCGCACCAAACAGTATATCCGCCTGTTTCGCCACCTGTTCGGCACTTTCCGCCGGGGTAATCCCATACTGCTGCTGCATGGCCTGATTGGTGGCAGGTTTGCGGTCAAAAACCCAGATATTCTCCGCTTTTATCTGCCCACCAGCGACCAGGCCCGCAATGATTGCCTTAGACATATTGCCGCAGCCGATAAAACCAATTTTCTTGTCCACCCTGTTCTCCCTGTCTGTTCTGTCTGAAAGATGGCTAATGCCCTTTCACCTTACCGCAGCTCAGGCCGTGCTGGAACCTTCTGGCACTGGGTTTCGATTATCACCAGGCAGATCTGCCGGGTTTTGCAGCAGGCTGGCACCGGGTAAAAACGCGTCGGGCGGCGCCAGTGTTTGCTTCTCCCGAACGTATTCTCTTTGTTATTCAACCAAACGGTGGGATGATCGCCAGCCTGAACGATGGGAAAACAGGAACTGACTATGCCGATCTGGGTGGATGCCGATGCGTGCCCGAAGGTGATTAAAGAGGTGCTGTACCGCGCCGCTGAGCGTGCGCAGATGACGGTTACGCTGGTGGCGAACCAGCCGCTTAGCGTACCGCCGTCGCGCTTTATACACACGCTGCGCGTAGCGGCAGGGTTTGACGTGGCGGATAATGAAATTGTTCGCCGTGCACAGGCGGGCGACCTGGTGGTGACCGCCGATATTCCGCTGGCTGCCGAAGTGATTGAGAAGGGGGCGGTGGCGCTGAATCCGCGTGGTGAACGCTACAGCCCTGCGACGATTCGCGAACGCCTGACCATGCGAGACTTCATGGATACCCTGCGCGCCAGCGGGGTGCAGACAGGAGGCCCGGCGACGCTCAACCAGCGCGATCGCCAGCAGTTTGCCAACGAACTGGATAAATGGCTGCAACAGCAGAGGTAAACAGCTCCCCTGACTCCTCCGGGGGAGCTGCGTCAGTGGTCAGACAAAACTGTCATCGTCGTCGTCATAGCCGTTATCAAAATCATCACTTCCGAAGCCGGCGAAGTCACCCGCGTTATCCTGCGGCTGGTCACTGTTCTGACTGAAGAACGACCCGTGGTCGTTATTATTAAAGGTGTCCTGATCCGGATCGAAATCAGGTTCCGGCAGCGCCGGTTCGTTAATGATATTTACAATCTCTTCCGGCTGCGTATGGTGAAACATGCTGCTGAGCATCTCCGCCATCACCACACCGCCGGCCACACCGACCGCGGTCTGCAGCGCGCCGCCGAGGAAGCCTCGCCCGGCCGCGGGGGCGGCAGCGTATTGCTGTGGCTGTTGCGGCTGGGGTGGAGTCCATCCCGTTGAGGCCGGCTGCTGGGCAGGGGCGCTGCCCCAGGCCGAAGAGGCGGGCTGCTGAGCCGGCTGCGGCGCACGATTACCGCCGCCAAACAGCCCGGCGAGAAATCCGCCGCTGCTCTGTTGCGGTGCCTGCTGTTGCTGCTGCAGGCGGCTTTCAAGCTCGCTGACCCGACTGTTTAACTGCTTCATCGCCGCTTCCTGAATCAGGATCGCCTGGGCCATATAGTAGGGGGCCCCCGGCTGCTGCAGGACCCGCTGCTGAATCAGTTTTTCCGCCGCGGCGTCGCGCGGGCTGGACTGTGACTCCGCCTGTTTTAAACGGCTGAACAGGCTTTCAATCAGATGTTGCTCTTCGTTTTGCATGGTTGTTCTCCGTAAAAGGGCGATGCCTCTATTTTGATCGGACGGGGGGGAAAGTAAATTATGCTGGAGTAAGCAAATGTTGCGATATTTATCTTGATTCCATGCTGGTGTGTAATTTTTTATTTACATGTTAACCTTATAATATCTATGTAATTAAATGAAGTTCACCCTCTGTTAGCTGTAAATAAAACGTTACTACTGGTCCGCGGATAAAATGTCCGGTATTATTCGCTCCAGTTATTCACTCGTGGTGCCGGTAATGCGGCTCACGCCAGAGTCTGCCAGAGGAAGGGCCCTGTTATGTCGTTACCCGTTTATCTGATCGGCGCACGTGGCTGCGGTAAAAGCACCGTGGGCGAAGCGCTGGCATTGGCATTGGGCTATGCCTTCATCGACACCGACCGTTATCTGCAGCAGATCGGTGGGCAAACGGTAGCTGAGGTGGTGGCAGCTGAGGGCTGGTCAGGATTTCGTCGCCGTGAGAC
>NZ_JRZZ01000011.1:0-54262 GCF_002865965.1 Erwinia sp. B116 | reverse complement strand
TTCCCGCCAGGCGTTGAACCGCCTGCGGCCACCGGGCTTCTGCTGGCGGTGTTGCTGGCGGCACTGGTGCCGGTAGTCAGCGAGTTTGTCTACACTTAGGGTGAAGCCATTGACTGGTTATCACTGGGGGAGCGCCTGACGCTCCCTCGCCGACAGACTCAACAGAGGGAAGCATTATGCCTGGCAGACCACCCTATCCACGTGAAGCCTACATCGTCCCGGTGAATAAAGGGGCACCCGGCAAAACCGTGATCTGGTATGAACTGCGCGCCGATCACCCTAAGCCGGATTCACTGATCAGCGAGCACGAAACCGAGCCCGAAGCGCTGGATGCCAAAGCGCGATATGAAGATGTTTCCAAAGAGTAATTTTCCGCGGCAGGGACGCCGTGGACTCTCCCCGCACCGCTCCCATCATTCTGTTTATCCTGATATCAAAAACAATTGCTTGACCGCCTGGCAGCAAGGTCGTAGTTTGAAAATATCAAAAAACAGGAACAGAAGTTCCAGATAATGGAATATCGAAATGACTACTCTTGAGAATGCGACCGCTGTTCTGAAATTATTCACCCGCAGAGGGCTGTCTCAGGGCCTGCAGGGGCTGACGTTTACCGAGGTCGCCAGCGCGCTCGGGCTGCCAAAAAGCACCGTTTCGCGCCTGCTGTCGACCATGGAGCGCGAAGGGATGTTGGATCGCGATCCGCTGACGCGCTGTTTTTATCCCGGACAGATGCTGATCTCGGTCGCCAGTGGTTATCTGTCAACGCCGCTGGTGGATGGGGCATCGTCAGTGATGGCGCGGCTGGCGGCAGAATCCAGCTGCACCGGTTATATCTCGGTGCTGGAAGGGCGTGAAATTATCGTCATGCGCATGTTCCAGGGGCGAATGTTTATCCAGGTGGTGACGCCGCCCGGCAGCCGTTTACCGGCGGCGGAGACCTCGGTGGGGCGGGCGATACTGGCCCGTTACAGCGATGATTATGTCAGCAAGCTGTACGCGGATCACTGGCAGGTCAGCTCGCCAAATTCGCCTCAGACGCTGGAACAGCTGCTGGCCGAACTGGCAAAAATCCGTCAGCACGGCTGGTCGCTGGCCCGCAATGAAACCCTGCAGGGGATTTGTGCGGTCGCTACCACCGTCAGCAATAAACATCGGGGAGAGACGGTTGCATTAAGCCTGGCTTTCCCCGTCGGCAGCCAGCCGGTTCCCCCGCAACCGGATCGGCTGGATGCGTTGAAAAAGGTCACGCAGCAACTGGCCGGCCAGTTTGGCGACCCGTTGTGGTCCACCGGGCACCACCCGGTATCGTAGTATCTGCGTCGCTGCCTGAATGGGGTGACGCAGCGCCTCACCAGGGCACTGGCAGTACCTTGTTGTATCGATTCATCTGCAATCGTCCCGCGCCGCCTCGATCGGGCAGGGTATCAGGCCCACAGAGGCCGAAATAAAAAAACGGAATATCCCCTGGGTTTTCAGGGGATCATTCTGCCGCTCACCCTCGCAAATCCGCCAACAAACTGCGGCATTCCTGCGCAATAACAGGTGACAGCTCCCCGAAAAAGCCTCTACACTGGCTGCTTACCTTTGTCTCTGATTTTAAGGAATTTATATGCTCAACGTTAGTGAGTATTTTGACGGTAAAGTGAAGTCGATCGGTTTTGACAGCGCCAGCACCGGTCGCGCCAGCGTCGGCGTGATGGCCGAAGGTGAATACGCCTTTGGTACCGCACAGGCGGAAGAGATGACCGTGGTCAGTGGGTCACTGAAGGTGCTGCTGCCGGGTGAAGCCGAGTGGAAACTGTATCAGCCGGGTGATGTGTTCAACGTGCCGGGCCACAGCGAGTTTCATCTGCAGGTCGCCGAGCCGTCAGCCTATCTGTGTCGCTACCTGAAAGACTGATTTTGCTGCAGGCCGGGGCATCCCGGCCTGTTGATTCAGAAGGTTCTCACCTCCTGTCGCGCCATCAGCGCTGCGCTTCCCCGCCTAAGGCTTCCACGATATTGGCGATCAGTGCCGCCAGCTCGCCGGTCATCAGCACAAAGTCGGCATCAAAGCGTCCGGTCACGTCTTCACGATCGATATCGTCATTCTGTTCGCGCAGCGTGTCGGCGAACTTCAGACGTTTGATCGAGCCGTCGTCGGAGAGGATCAGCTGAACGCGCTCCTGCCAGTCGATGGCCAGTTTGGTGACCAGCTTACCGGCTTCAATATGGTTGGCGATCTCATCACAAACCAGATCCTGCTTTTTACAGCGGATCACGCCGCCATCTTCAAGGATCGCTTTCAGCTCGGCTTCATCCATCAGCGTAAACCCGGCCGGCAGATCGCCGGAGCGCACCCATTCGGTCAGCGTCAGCTCAATCGGGCTCTCCAGCGTCAGCGGCACCACCGGCAGTGAACCAAGACTTTTACGCAGCAGGGCGAGGGTATCTTCGGCTTTTTTGGCGCTGGCGCAGTCGATCATGATCAGATTATTGATCGTATCGATCCACAGATAAGTCTGGCTGAAGCGGCTGAAGGCGCGCGGCAGCAGGCTGTGCAGCACTTCTTCCTTCAGCGAGTCCTTCTCCGTTTTCTTCAGCTTGCGCGACTGCTCGGCTTCCAGACGGCTGATTTTAGCCTCCAGCGCCTGCTTGACCACCGGCGACGGCAGGATCTTCTCTTCCTTGCGCGCGCAGATCAGGATCTGGCCGTTGGTCACGTGGGTCAGGTCTTCGCTGCGCGGACCAATCGGGGAGACCCAGCCGGTTTTCGCCATATCCTGGCTGCCACAGGGGGTGAAAGAGAAGGCATCGAGCTGTTTTTCCATCTCATCTGCCACCAGCGGAATGTCGCGATTAAGACGATAAACCATCAAATTTTTAAACCACAGCATGCTGCATTCCCTCTCAGGGCGCGCAAAAGGCGCGCATGTTCAAAGTCAGCGCGCATGATAGCGAATCGGCGGCGGGGTTTCATTGCCTTTCCGCCTTTCGCCTTTTAAGGTAAGGGTCTCAGCGTTAATTCATAAGGACTAACCCGTGCGGATCGGTATCGATTTAGGTGGCACCAAAACAGAAGTGATCGCGTTATCTGACCAGGGGGAATCGCTGTTCCGCCATCGTGTCGCCACGCCGCGTGATGATTATCCGCAGACGCTGGCGGCCATCGTCGGGCTGGTCGAACAGGCCGAGGCGGCGACCGGCCAGCGTGGCAGCGTGGGCGTCGGTATTCCGGGGACGCTGTCACCGCTGACGCGGCGGGTGAAAAATGCCAATTCCACCTGGCTGAATGGCCAGCCGCTGGACGCCGATCTGCAGCGGCTGCTGGGTCGTGAGGTCAGAATTGCCAATGACGCTAACTGTCTGGCTGTCTCCGAGGCGGTGGACGGCGCGGCGGCGGGGCAGCAGACGGTATTTGCGGTGATTATTGGCACCGGCTGCGGTGCCGGCGTGGCGCTGAACGGTCAGGCGCACGCGGGTGGCAACGGCAACGGCGGCGAATGGGGGCACAACCCGCTGCCGTGGATGGACGAGGATGAGCTGCGCTACCGGGCGGAGGTGCCCTGTTACTGCGGCCACGCCGGCTGTATTGAAACGTTTATTTCGGGGACCGGGTTTGCCACCGACTACCAGCGCCTGAGCGGCATCGCGCTGAGCGGTGCTGAGATTATGCAACGCCAGCAGCAGCAGGACCCGCTGGCAGAGCTGGCGTTAAGCCGCTATGAAATCCGACTGGCGAAATCGCTGGCGCACGTGGTGAATATTCTGGATCCGGATATGATCGTGCTGGGCGGCGGCATGAGTAACGTAGAGCGCCTGTACCAGACCGTGCCGGCGCTGGTCAAAAACTGGGTGTTCGGCGGTGAATTTACCACGCCAATCCGCCAGGCGGTGCACGGTGACTCCAGCGGCGTCCGAGGAGCCGCGTGGTTGTGGCCGCTGTGATAATGTTGCCGGAACCGGCTAATAATATCTGAATAAGTCCGATTCACGTGCGTGATAAACGCGCGTGAATGCGGGAGGGAATAAAACGGATTTTTCTTATTTCATCGCAAAAAAGAGGCCAGGTTATACCGGATTTTTTGTCAGGAGGTGAATATTCACCTTGCGCCATTAAATTTATTTAAAATTTCAGGCTATGTTTTTTATTTCGATATGATAGTCTCTACCGCCAGCAGCATCATGCCTGCTACCAGCATCTCCTCAAACCTTTTGTGCCGGAAAGTCATTCGGCTTTGCCAGACTATTTGGCCTGATTCGCTGTTTGGCTGACTTCTTTCAGGGATATGAAATGAACTCCAGAAATCTTATTGCTTTAACCCTATTCAGCAGCGCCGTGCTCAGCGGCTGCGCCACCGAATCTTCGCGGACCATTGAAGCACCACAGGTGATCGCCGCCAGCCAGCCGCAATATCAGGGCGTAAAAAGTCCGATTGCCGTCGGTAAGTTCGATAACCGTTCGGCCTATATGAACGGCATCTTCTCCGACGGTGTCGATCGCCTCGGCAATCAGTCGAAAACTATTCTGATTACCCACCTGCAGCAGACCGGCCGCTTTAACGTGCTGGATCGCGCTAACCTCGAAGAACTGAAAGCCGAAGCGCAGTACAAGGGCAGCCAGCAGTCGATTAAGGGCGCCAGCTACGTCATTACCGGTGATATCACCGAATTTGGCCGTAAAGAAGTGGGCGATCAGCAGCTGTGGGGCATTCTCGGCCGTGGAAAATCCCAGGTGGCCTATGCGAAAGTGAATCTGAACGTGGTAGATGTCACCACCTCGGAAGTGGTCTATTCCGTGCAGGGCGCGGGAGAGTACAGCCTGTCTAATCGTGAAGTGATTGGCTTTGGCGGCACCGCCAGCTATGACTCCACGCTGAATGGCAAGGTGATGGATCTCGCCATCCGTGAAGCAGTAAATCATCTGGTTAATGGAATTGAGTCCGGCGCGTGGCGTCCGGCTAAATAATAAGGGATTATGACATCATGAATGGAAAAATTATCGGCGTCGCTTTGGCGGCGCTGTTAATGAGTGCCTGCGCCAAAAAAGTTGAACCGATCTATTATTGGGGAGACTACGAGCCTGCGCTTTACAGCTATTATCAGCACGACGTTTCTCCCCAGCAGCAAATTGATACGCTGAATAAAGTGCTGGAGCAGGCTAAAGCCAAAAATAAACCGGTACCTCCTGGATTACATGCGCAGCTGGGCCTGCTTTATGTTGATACCAGCCGTCCTGATTTGGCCTTTGCCCAGTTTAACGCTGAGAAAACGCAGTTCCCGGAATCCGCTGCATACATGGACTTTCTGATGCGTAATAAGGAGAAAAAGCAGTGAATAAATTACTCGCGCTGGTTGCCGTTGCGGCAGGCTTACTTCTCAGCGGCTGCGCAAAGCAGGCCCCCTATGATTACACGGCGTTTCGCGCCAGCAAACCGGCGTCGATCGTGGTGCTGCCGGTGAAAAACAGTTCGCCGGACGTGAACGCTGCCCATAGCCTGGTCTCTGTGGTCACCGGTCCGCTGGCCGAGTCCGGTTACTACGTTTTCCCTGTGGCGGTGGTGGAAAAAACCTTCGAGCAGAACGGTCTGGCAACGGCTGCCGATGCCCAGTCGGTAAGCAGCGCCAAACTGCGTGAAATCTTTAACGCCGATGCGGCGCTGTACCTCGACGTCACCGAATATGGTGCGCAATATCAGGTATTTGACAGCGTCACTGCGGTGCGTGCTAGCGCTCGCCTGGTCGACCTGCGCAGCGGCAGGCAGATCTGGTCCGGCAGCGGCTATGCCTCTGACGCGCAGAACAATAACAATAACGGCGTTATTGGCGTGCTGATTAGCGCTGCGGTCAAGCAGATCGCCAGCAATATCAGCGACAAGAGCCACGATATTGCTGTCCTTGCTGGTGCCTCGCTGTTAACGGCGAGCGGCGCCAACGGTGCCATTCTGCCGGGACCGCGTAAAAAGCCGGTTTCCACGCTGTAAGCCGACAAACAAAGGGGAAGCAGCCTGGGCTGCTTCCCCTTTTTGCTGGATGACAATCGTCCATCACAACGATTTATCCCTGTCGATACGGTTTTTTCACGCCTGTGGCGTCTCCAGCTTGCTGTAGCCCAGCCCGTTAATCTTTTTCACCCGAATCTGCACCGGAATACGCTCCTTCATCGCCTCAACGTGGCTGATCACGCCAATGGTTTTACCGCTGGCGTTAAGTGCATCCAGCGCGTCCAGCGCGCTATCCAGCGTTTCCGCATCCAGCGTGCCAAAGCCTTCATCCAGGAACAGCGACTCGATGCGCGTTTTATGGCTTACCAGGTCGGAGAGCGCCAGCGCCAGCGCCAGGCTGACGAGGAAACTTTCACCGCCGGAGAGGGTGCGGGTATCGCGACGGGCGTCCGCCTGCCAGGTATCCACGACCTCCAGCTCCAGCGCCTCCTGCGATTTTCGCTGCAGCAGATAGCGGCCGTGCAGGCGGTTGAGCTGGTTGTTAGCCAGCCACACCAGATGGTCGAGGGTCAGCCCCTGGGCAAAGCGGCGGAACTTGTCCCCCTCTCTGGAACCGATCAGCTGGTTGAGGAACGCCCAGTCCTCCAGCTGCTGCTCATTAGCCGCAATCTGCGTCAGCAGGTTCTGCAACTGCTGGCGGCGCAGTAAATCCTGGCCGAGCTGCTGGCGCAGCTGCCCCTGCTGGCCGGCGTTTTCACGCAGCTCCGCGGTCAGCGCAGCCAGGCTGGCATCGAGCGTTGCGCGCATTTCCGCCGGATTTTCAGGATGGTTCAGCTGCTGTTCCGCCTCACTGAGCCGCGTCTGTAGCGCGATGAGTTGTTCATTTAGTGATTTATGCTGTCCGGTCAGGGTATTTATCTGGTCCTGCTGCTGCTGCCAGCGCTGCTGACTTTGTTGAACCGCCTGCTGCTGCTGCTCTGAAGCGTCGCGCAGCGCCTGCAGCGCCTCGCTCACCTGGCGCAGGCCAAACAGCTGCTGGCGCTGTTGCTGCAGGTCATCGAGGGTCTGCTGCTGCTGCTGCTGGCGCTTGTCCAGGGCAGCCAGGCGCTGTTGCTGCTGCTGCACATCGTCATCCAGCGCCTGCTGGCGGCTGGCCAGCGTCGCCAGCTCCGGTGCCAGCGCGGCCAGCGCGGCGGCGTTCTGCTGCCACTGCTGCCAGTGCTGTTCACTCTGCTGCAGCCAGCCGTCATCGTCACCGTCCGGCAAGGTCAGGCCCAGCGCCTGCAGCGATGCGGCCAGTTCCTGCCGCTGGCGCGCGGCCTGCTGGCTGTCCTGCTCCAGTTGCTGCTGTAGAGACTGCAGCTGTTCTGCAGCGCTGGTCAGCTGTTGCTGAAGCAGCAGGCTGCGCTGCTGCAGCGCCTGCCACGCCAGCTGCTGTTGCTGCAGGGACTCTTTCCGCTGCTGGCACAGGCGCAAAGCCTGCTCCAGCGCGGTCAGCAGCTGCTGCTGACCCGCCTCCTGGCGCTCCTGCGCCTGCAGCCAGTCACAGGCCTGCTCGCTTTGATCAGGACTGAACGGCATCTCTAACGGCTGTGCCGCCTGCTGCCACTGCTGGCTCAACTGTTCTGCCTGCTGCTGCGCCTCCTGCTCTTCACGCAGCAGGCGTGCGTCCTGCAGCTGTAGCTGTTTCTGCTGCTCGCCGCAGGCGGTACCTTGCTCTTTCAGCGTCTGAACCTGCTGCAGCAGTAACGCATGGCGCTGCTGATTTTCCGTCAGCTGCAGCGCCTGGTACTCGGCCACTGCCGGATGGGATTCGGAACCACACAGCGGGCAGGGCTGGCCAGGCTCCAGCCGGGCGCGGTGCTGAGCCAGGTCGGCAATCTGCCGTTCCAGTTCACAGCGCCGTTTCAGATCCTGTTCGTGCTCATTTTTCTCTTTCCACTGGCTGCGCAGGTTCAGTAACTGCTCGCCCGTGCGGGCGATCTGCTGCACCAGCTCCGTCCGCTCCTCTGCCAGACGCTGGCGGCGCAGCCGCAGCTGCTGCCACTGCGGCAGCAGGGTGGCGAGCTGCTGGCGCTGCGGCCGCAGGCGAGTGGCGGTAGCCAGCGACTCGCGCAGGGCGGGCTCATCGTTGCGCTGGGGCAGTGCGTCCAGCGCCTGCTGCGCCTGTTTCAGGCTCAGTTCTGCGGCATCCAGCTGCTGGCGCAGCGGCCCGAACTGCTGTTCAAGCTGTTGCTGCGTCTGTTGCAAATCCTGTTGCGCGTGTTGCTGTGTGCTGACCCGCAACTGCTGCTGAGTGAGTGACTGCTTACTTTGCTGCTGCTGGCGGAAACGTTCGCGCCACAGTGGCAACGACTCACCGTAGCGTGCATAGTGCGAATGCTGCTGGCTCCAGTCGGCCAGCCGCTGCTGCTCCGCCTGCTTCTGCTGACGTTGCTGCTGGTTAGCCGCGTGTTCCTGCTGCCGGCGGCTAAGCAATTGTTGGTACTCACTTCGCTCGCGCGCCAGTTCTGTGGCACGATCGCGTAAGGTAGCCAGCTGATGGTCCAGCGGCGATACCTGTTCGGCGATCAGCGTCTCCTGCTGCTGTCGCACGGCGGCCTGTTGCGTCTGGGCTGCAATCGCCTGCTGATGCGCGTCGGTAGCGGCGGCCAGCTCCTGTTGCGCCTGCTGGCGCTGCTCCGCCAGCCGGGCGTGCTGTTGCGTCAGCTGCTGCTGCTCCTGCTGTAACAGGCCGAGCTGATGGAGTTCGGCCCGTTCCCGCTGCTGTTGCTGCTGTTTTGATGTGAGCGCTTGCTCACTCTCTGTAAGCTGCGCCAGCTGTTGTTGCAGCGCCTGCTGCTGCTCCTCGTTCAACAGTTCCATCGCCGAAACCTGAACGCGCAGCGTATCCAGCTCGCTTTTTGCCAGCTTGTGGCGCTCAAACACCGCGCTTGAGAGGCGACCGTAAATCTCGGTACCGGTCAGCTCCTCCAGCAGCTCGGCACGTTTATTGGCATCGGCGTTGAGGAAGGCGGCAAACTGCCCCTGCGACAGCATCATCGACTTGGTAAAGCGCTCGAAGTCCAGCCCGGTCAGCGCGGCGGTGATCTCCAGCTTGTCTTTAACCTTCTCGGCGAGAATTTTACCGTCATCGCAGCGCGCCAGCTCCACGCGCGGGGCCTGCAGGTTGCCGTCGCTGGCGCCGCGCGCGCGGTTCTGGCTCCAGAAAGCGCGATAGGCTTCGCCCTTGACCTCAAACTCCACCTCGGCCAGGCAATCCGCCGTATCGCGGGTCATCAGGTCGTTCTGCGACTGGGTGATGCCCTTCAGGCGCGGTGTTTCGTGGTACAGCGCCAGGCAGATCGCATCCAGCAGGGTGGTTTTGCCGGCCCCGGTCGGGCCGGTGATGGCAAACAACCCGTTGCTGGCAAAGGGCTCTGCGCTGAAGTCGATCTTCCACTCGCCCTTGAGGGAGTTGAGATTTTTAAACCGCAGGGTGAGTATTTTCATGGCTGTTCCTCGTGGCGCACCGCTTCCAGGGTCTGCGCAAACAGCACGCCGGCGCGTGCCAGCCGCTCCGGGGTTTCCTCTTCCAGCGCCAGGCGGCGGGCGAACACCTCTTCCACGCTCAGCTCGCTCAGGGTTTCGTTCTGCTGGCGGGCAAGGTTTTTCTCCCGCTGTTCGCGGCTGCGGCGCAGCAGAATCACCTCGACCGGCAGCGCTTCGGTCAGCTGCTGAATATGGCGCTGCAGGTCGCTCAGCCAGGTGTCGGTGACGATCTCAATATCCAGCCAGACCGGCCTGCCGCTCGGGTGCGGCTGCACGGCGGCCAGCTGCTGTTCAATCTCCGCCAGCGACCCTTTGATCATCTGCATCGGCTGAAACGCGGGGATGGCCAGCGGGGTGACGCTGCTGAGTTTTCCCTGAGAGAAATCAACAAGAAAGACGCTCTTTTCCTTACCGAGCTCATCGAAGCTTAGCGGGATGGGCGATCCGCTGTAGCGGATATGCTCGCTGTTGGCGATGCGTTGGGCGCGGTGAATATGGCCGAGGGCGATATAGTCGGCGGGCGGAAACGCGTCGGCCGGAAACGCGTCGAGCGTGCCGATGTAGATATCGCGCACCGCGTCACTTTTGGTGACGCCGAGGGTGGTCAGGTGACCGGTGGCAATAATCGGCAGCGTCACGCCGAGGGCCTCACGCCGGGCCAGCGCCTCCTGCCAGCACTGCTGATAGTGTCCGGCGATCGCCTCCAGCAGGCTGAGCTGCTTCTCGCGCCCCGACTGCCCGCTCTGGCTGTGCAGGATATCGCGCGGCCGCAGGAACGGAATGGCGCACAGCAGCGCGCCGGGCTGCCCGTCGCGCTGGTTGAGCAGCAGCACCTGCCCGGCGATGTCGTCACCGGCGGCGGCTATCACCCGGGTATTCAGGCAGGCCAGCAGCTCGCGGGATTCGTTGAGCATAGCGACGGAGTCATGGTTGCCGCCCAGCACGATCAGCTGGCAGCCGGTGGGTTGCAGCCTGACGATAAAGCGGTTGTACAGCTCGCGGGCATAGCTGGGCGGTGAACCCGTGTCGAAAATATCGCCTGCGACGATAATGGCATCCGCCTGCTGCGCCTCGGCCTGCTCCAGCAGCCAGTCAAGAAAGGCCTGATGTTCGGCTGCCCGGCTTTTGGTATAAAAAAACTGCCCGAGATGCCAGTCGGCGGTATGAATGATGCGCATGAAACTCCCTGCATGGCGGAAAAGCGTGAGACTGATTATAAACATTGTGCCGCTGGCAAACCATTGATAACCCGTGGGCTGTGGGGCCGCAGTGAACTGTCATTTATCGGGTGCTTTTTTCATAAAAGTGTCATAAAACTGACGCATAATGGCGCCGCATAAACCCGTGACTTTTTGTCACCCGAGCAGGAGCAATAATGGCTAAGCGCATTCTGGTAGTAGAAGATGAAGCCCCAATCCGCGAGATGTTGTGTTTCGTTCTTGAGCAAAATGACTACCAGCCAATCGAAGCTGAGGATTATGACAGCGCGGTCAGCCTGCTGATCGAACCCTGGCCCGATTTGATTCTGCTGGACTGGATGTTACCCGGCGGTTCCGGAATTCAGTTTATCAAACATCTTAAGCGTGAAGCGATGACCCGCGATATTCCGGTGATGATGCTGACCGCGCGCGGTGAAGAGGAAGACCGCGTGCGCGGGCTGGAAGTGGGCGCGGATGATTACATTACCAAGCCGTTCTCGCCGAAGGAGCTGGTGGCACGCATTAAAGCCGTGATGCGCCGCATCTCCCCGATGGCGGTGGAGGAGGTGATTGAAATTCAGGGGCTTAGCCTCGATCCCTCCTCGCACCGGGTGATGTCCGACACCCAGCCGCTGGAGATGGGGCCGACCGAGTACAAACTGCTGCACTTCTTTATGACCCACCCCGAGCGCGTCTACAGCCGTGAGCAGTTGCTAAACCACGTGTGGGGAACTAACGTTTACGTTGAAGATCGCACCGTTGACGTGCATATTCGCCGGCTGCGCAAGGCGCTGGAACTGACCGGGCACGATCGCATGGTGCAAACGGTTCGCGGAACAGGTTATCGTTTCTCTGCCCGCTATTGAGTGTTCATGCTGGAGTCTGAACCGTGTTGGAACGCCTCTCCTGGAAGAGATTATTGCTTGAGCTGCTGCTCGCCAGCCTGCCCGCCGTTTTTATCGGGCTGCTGACGGGCTGGCTGCCCTGGCTGCTGTTGGTCTCAGTGCTCTGCGTGCTGGGTTTTCATTTCAACAATTTACTCCGGCTTTCCCACTGGCTGTGGGTGGATCGCAGCATGACGCCGCCGAGCGGGCGCGGCAGCTGGGAACCGCTGTTTTACGGCCTGTATCAGATGCAGGCGCGTAACCGTCGTCGTCGTCGCGAGCTGGGGCATCTGATTAAACGCTTTCGCAGCGGGGCGGAATCGCTGCCGGATGCGGTGGTGCTGACCACCGAAGAGGGCACCATTTTCTGGTGTAACGGTCTCGCCCAGCAGCTGCTGAACCTGCGCTGGCCGGAGGACAACGGGCAGAATATCCTCAACCTGCTGCGTTATCCTGAATTTACCCGCTACCTGCGCCAGCGCGATTTCTCCCGTCCTCTCACCCTGATCCTCAATAACCAGCGCCACCTTGAGTTCCGCGTGATGCCTTACACCGAAGGGCAGTGGCTGATGGTGGCCCGCGACGTGACCCAGAAGCACCAGCTGGAAGGCGCGCGGCGTAACTTCTTCGCCAACGTCAGCCACGAACTGCGCACGCCGCTGACGGTACTGCAGGGCTACCTGGAGATGATGAACGATTCGGTGCTGGAGGGCAGCCTGCGTGATAAGGCCCTGCACACCATGCAGGAGCAGGCGAAACGCATGGACAGCCTGGTCAGCCAGCTGCTGACGTTGTCGCGCATCGAAGCGGCACCGACGCTGGATCTGCAGGAGAAGGTCGACGTGCCGCTGATGCTGCGCATCCTGCAGCGCGAGGCGGAAACGCTGAGCAACGGCCGCCATGAGATTCACTTCCATACCGACCCGCACCTGAAGGTATTCGGCAACGACGATCAGCTGCGGAGTGCGATCTCCAACCTGGTCTATAACGCCGTCAACCATACGCCATCCGGCACGCAGATTGACGTTAGCTGGCTGCGTACCGCGCAGGGGCCGGTGTTTGCGGTGAAGGATAACGGGCCGGGGATTGCCGCCGAGCATATCCCGCGCCTGACCGAACGCTTCTACCGGGTGGATAAGGCGCGCTCGCGCAACACCGGCGGCAGCGGGCTGGGGCTGGCGATCGTAAAGCACGCGCTCAGCCACCATAACGCCCGGCTGGATATTACCAGCCAGCCGGGCAAAGAGACCTGTTTCAGCTTTCAGTTGCCGCCAAGGTTGATTGTTACCGCCGATCGGGTTGAGAATGCGCTGGGTTAACTCTGGTGAGTCGCTGTTGATGAAAACGCTGTTTGCACTACTGATGTTATTGTTCACTCCGCTGACGCCGGCGCGCGAGGGGATGCTGGCCGGTAACCTGACCAGCGTAGGGTCAGACACCCTCGGTAACCTGATGGCCGTCTGGGGGGAAAGCTTCAGCCGTCAGTACCCGGGGATTAACGTGCAGATCCAGGCGGCGGGCTCGTCCACCGCGCCCACCGCGCTGGCGGCCGGGGCGGCGCAGCTGGGGGCGATGAGCCGCCCGATGCAGACCGCCGAGCGCCAGCTGTTTGAAGACAGCTACGGCTACCTGCCGCTGGCCGTGCCGGTGGCGCTGGACGCACTGGTGGTGGTGGTGAACCAGGACAATCCGCTGCCGGGGCTGAACGTTGAGCAGCTGGACGCGATCTTCTCCGTGACCCGCAACTGCGGTTCACCCACCTCGCCAGCCCGCTGGGGAGATCTGCAGCTGACGCAGCCGGGGTGGGCCGCGCGCAGCCTGCAGCGCTTTGGTCGTAACTCGGCTTCGGGCACCTGGGGATTCTTTAAACAGCAGGCGCTGTGTAACGGTGATTTCCGCAACGACGTCGGTGAATATCCGGGATCTGCGGCAGTGGTGCAGGCGGTTGCCGGCACGCTGAACGGCATTGGTTACGCCAGCGCCGGTTTTCATATCAGCGGGGTGAAAACGGTGCCGGTGGCACGCAGCGGCAGCGACTGGATTGCGCCGACCTCTGACAATATCCGCAGCGGCCGTTATCCTTACGCGCGCCCACTCTACATCTACGTTAACAAACGGCCCGGCAAGCCGCTGGAACCGCTGACCGCCACCTTCCTGCGGCTGGCGCTGTCTGCCGAAGGGCAGGCGCAGGTCAGCCAGTCCGGTTATCTGCCCCTCTCCGAAGCCCAGCGGCGGCAGGCGCTGGCGCTGCTGGAACCCTGAACTCTCTGACGGCAAACGGTCTGCAGACCGTAGCCGGTTTCATACTCCTCTTCATCCTCTTTACAGCAGGGCGGCACGCTGCGCCGGGCTGATTTATTTGCCACTGGCTAAGGTCAATACAGAAAAGGGTGCACGCCTCTGAGCATCCTGCGCCTTTTGGTCAGTCGGCCCTGTAACATGAATTTTTTTCAATTATGGTGAATTTTCCTCGTTTGCGGCGATGACCTTCTCATGACACTCTTAACAGCAGATATATAGACATCCAGACGTCCATAGTTAACGCAGTGTAACTATACCGCCGCTAAATTACGCGCCCGGTAGCAAGGAGAAAATTCTATGAGCACCTTCACCCCGTACCGCGCCGAAGTCGTCGGCAGCTATCTGCGTCCTGCTGCAATCAAACAGGCGCGCAAGCAGTTTGAAGCCGGCGTGATTGACGCCGCCGAACTGCGCCGCGTGGAAGACCAGGAGATCCGCAAGGTGGTGGCAAAGCAGCGCGAATGCGGTCTGCAGGTGGTGACCGACGGTGAATTCCGCCGTGCCTGGTGGCACTTTGATTTCTTCGACGGCCTGGACGGCGTGGAGCGCTATGAAGCTGAGCAGGGCATTCAGTTCAACGGCGTGCAGACCAAAGCCCGTGGCGTTAAAGTCACCGGCAGGCTGGGTTTCAGCAACCATCCAATGCTGGAAGATTTCCGCTTCCTGCAGAGCATCAGCGGTGATGCTGTGGCGAAAATGACTATCCCAAGTCCGAGCGTGCTGCACTTCCGCGGTGGTCGTAAGGTGATTGATGAGACGGTCTATCCCGATCTGGACGTCTATTTTGACGACCTGGCGCAAACGTATCGGGACGCGATCAAAGCGTTTTATGACGCAGGCTGTCGCTATCTGCAGCTGGATGATACCGTCTGGGCTTACCTGTGCTCAGACGATCAGAAACGCCAGATCCGCGAGCGCGGTGACGACCCGCAGCAGCTGGCTGAGACCTATGCCCGGGTACTGAACAAGGCGCTGGAAGGCAAACCGGACGATCTGATTATTGGTCTGCACGTTTGCCGCGGTAATTTCCGCTCGACCTGGATCTCTGAAGGCGGCTATGAGCCGGTAGCTGAACTGCTGTTTGGCGGCGTGAACATCGACGCCTTCTTCCTTGAGTACGATAATGAGCGCGCCGGTGGTTTTGAGCCGCTGCGCTTCATCAAACCGGGCAGGCAGCAGGTGGTGCTGGGGCTGATTACCACCAAAACTGGCGAGCTGGAAGCCGTGGAATCGGTGGAAAAACGCATCGCAGAAGCGGCGAAGTACGTCAGTCTCGACCAGATTTGCCTCAGCCCGCAGTGCGGCTTTGCCTCTACCGAAGAGGGCAATAGTCTGACGGAAGAGCAGCAGTGGGCCAAGCTGCAGCGGGTGGTCGAAGTGGCGCAACGCGTCTGGTAACCACTGCACCGTTTTGTGTACAGGGCGCGGTTTTCCGCGCCTTTTGTGCATATGTAGGGTAAATGGTGCGGAAATTAACCCCGCTACGGTTGAAAAAAATACAAATCATGTAACGTGTTCTTTGCATAAGTTACGGTTATTCACCAGGTATGCAGTTTTTTGCGCTATATCCTTCTGCTTTTTAGATCCCGTCTTGCCTTTCTCCGCTATAAACGTTCTACTTAGCCCCGTTTTTTCGTTATCCCCCTGCATATTGAGAATAAAAACCTCAAATTCGCTGCCAGTTAGCGCTCAGTAAAGTGTATTACACTGCATTGAACTGATTTGGCGACGTTTTTAGAGAAAACAGGGCGATATAACTGACATCACGATCTTTAACACCAGTACAGGCAGCACGCTTCTTATGACGCATCGTTTAACATCTAAAGATATTCTGGCTCTGGGCTTTATGACCTTTGCCCTGTTTGTCGGGGCCGGAAACATCATTTTCCCGCCGATGGTTGGCATTCAGTCCGGTGAACACGTCTGGACGGCAGCGATCGGCTTTCTGATCACCGCCGTTGGCCTGCCGGTCATTACCGTTATTGCGCTGGCGCGCGTGGGCGGCGGTATCGATGCCCTCAGCTCACCGATCGGCAAGGCTGCAGGCCTGGTACTGGCTACCGTCTGCTACCTGGCCGTTGGCCCGCTGTTTGCCACGCCGCGCACCGCCACCGTTTCATTTGAAATGGGCATTGCGCCGCTGACCGGCGACGGTGCTATGCCGCTGTTTATCTACAGTCTGATCTATTTTGTGCTGGTGATCGGCATTTCGCTCTATCCGGGCAAACTGCTGGATACCGTGGGCCACGTGCTGGCACCGCTAAAAATCATTGCGCTGGCGGTGCTGGGCGTAGCGGCGCTGCTGTGGCCAGCCGGTGGCCTTGCGCCGGCAAACGCGGATTATCAGCGTGCGGCCTTCTCCAGCGGCTTTGTTAACGGCTATCTGACCATGGATACGCTGGGCGCGCTGGTGTTCGGTATCGTTATCGTTAACGCTGCCCGTTCGCGCGGCATCAGCGAAGCGAAACTGCTCACCCGATATACGGTGATCGCCGGTCTGATCGCCGGTATCGGCCTGACGCTGGTCTATCTTGCCCTGTTTAAGCTGGGTTCTGACAGCGCATCAATCGTTGATCAGACCGCTAACGGTGCGGCGATCCTGCACGCGTACGTCCAGCATACCTTTGGCGGGATGGGCAGCTTCTTCCTCGCTGCGTTGATCTTTGTTGCCTGCATGGTGACCGCCGTCGGCCTGACCTGCGCCTGCGCTGAATTTTTTGAGCATCTTTTACCACTTACCTATCGTCAGCTGGTCTTTATTCTAGGCCTGTTCTCTATGGTGGTGTCCAACCTCGGGCTCAGTCATTTAATCCAGTTTTCCATTCCGGTATTAACCGCGATTTACCCGCCGTGCATCGTGCTGGTGCTGTTAAGCTTTACCCTGAATTGGTGGAAGAAAAGCGTGCGGATTATCGCACCAACCATGCTGGTAAGCCTGCTGTTCGGTATTGTTGATGCGATTAAAACAACGGCATTTAAAGAGCTGCTGCCTGCCTTCGCCCAAAATCTGCCGCTGGCCGATCAGGGTCTGGCCTGGCTGCCGCCTTCTCTGGCGATGTTGGTGCTGGTGGCGATTTACGATCGTCTGTCAGCCCGCCAGTCCGTTACCGCACATCAGCAATAGCGTGTAATTTTCCCCCTTGCCCCCAACGGTTAAGGGGGCAGACAGGTGGAAGATGAAAAATACCAATCTCAAGCAAGGACTGAGTAACCGGCACATTCGCTTTATTGCGCTGGGCTCGGCAATCGGCACCGGGCTGTTCTACGGCTCTGCCGATGCCATTAAGATGGCCGGCCCCAGCGTGCTGCTGGCCTACATCGTGGGCGGCGCGGTGGCGTATCTTATTATGCGGGCCCTTGGCGAAATGTCGGTGAATAACCCGCAGTCCAGCTCCTTCTCGCGTTATGCCAACGATTATCTGGGGCCACTGGCCGGTTATATCACCGGCTGGACCTACTGCTTCGAAATCCTGATTGTCGCCATTGCTGACGTTACCGCGTTCGGTATCTATATGGGGTTCTGGTTCCCGGATGTACCGCAGTGGATCTGGGTATTGAGCGTGGTGCTGGTTATCGGAGCCCTTAATCTGGCGACGGTAAAACTGTTTGGCGAAATGGAGTTCTGGCTGTCGCTGTTCAAGGTCGTTACCATTATTCTGATGATTTTAGCCGGGCTCGGCATCATTATCTGGGGCATTGGTAACGGCGGCCAGCCTACCGGCATCAGTAACCTGTGGAGTAACGGTGGCTTCTTCCCTAACGGCTGGATCGGGACGCTGCTGTCGCTGCAGGTGGTGATGTTTGCCTTTGGCGGTATTGAAATTATCGGCATCACCGCCGGTGAGGCAAAGAACCCGGAAATTTCTATTCCCAACGCGGTCAATACCGTGCCGTTGCGTATTCTGGTGTTCTATGTCGGTACGCTGTTTGTGATCATGTCGATTTACCCGTGGAATCTGGTTGGCACCACGGGCAGCCCGTTTGTGCTGACTTTCCAGCATATGGGTATTGCGGGGGCCGCGGCAATCCTCAACTTTGTGGTGATTACCGCATCGCTGTCGGCGATTAACGGCGATGTATTTGGCGTTGGCCGCATGCTGCACGGCATGGCCGGGCAGCGCCAGGCACCGCAGGCCTTTACCCGCGTAACCCGCAACGGGGCGCCGTGGCTAACCGTGCTGACGATGATGGCAGCGATGCTGGTTGCGGTGGGGCTTAATTATCTGATGCCGCAAAAAGTCTTTCTGGCTATCGCTTCACTGGCGACCTTTGCGACCGTATGGGTGTGGATTATGATCCTGTTTTCCCAGATCGGTTTCCGCCGCTCGCTGAACGCAGAACAGCGTAAGGCGCTGAAATTTGCCCTGCCGGGCGGTACCCCTATAGCCGTGGTGGGGATCCTGTTCCTTGCGTTGATTATCGGGCTGATTGGTTACTTCCCGGATACCCGCATATCACTCTATGTCGGTATTGTGTGGATAGCGTTGCTGGTGCTGAGCTGGCAGTGGGTGAAGCGCCGTACGGCGTAATCTGTCGTTAACGCTGAACAATGCGGCGCGAAGCGGGTGAAACCGGTTCGCGCCGTTTTTTTATGCTGACATTCTCCAGCGGTTGCCCCTGCGCTCAATGCGGGTGAATCCGCGCTCATCAAGATGCATCCCGGCAATTAGCAGCTGTTCGGAACAGGCCTGGTCTAACAGTTTCAGGCGAGTTTCAGCGGCGAGCTGTGGATCCAGATCAAACGCGATTGAGACCGCCGGATGCGCGATCTGAACGGAAGGAAAGTGGACGATATCCCCCCAGACCAACAGACTTTCATTACCCGACTCAATACGATAGCCGGAATGCCCGGCAGTATGTCCCGGCAGGGGGATGCCGCTAATGCCGGGGAGAACCTCATTAGCGTTAAAGGTGCGCGTTCGCTGACGATAGCGGTCGAACACCTTACGCGCGAAAAGGAAGTTGCCGCGCGCCCGCTGGCTGGCCCGGCTCAGGTTGGCGTCATCCTGCCAGAAAGTGACCTCACGTTGCTGTATCACCAGTTCAGCGCCGGGAAACGCCGCTTCACCTGAGGCATTCAAAAGCCCACCGATATGGTCAGGATGGGCGTGGGTGAGCAAAATAGTGTCAATCTCCGCGGGTTGTACGCCAGCACGTGCAAGATTAACCTGGAGATTGCCCCCCCACTGATTAATCCCTCCTGCACCGGCATCTATCAGCACCGTGCGGCCACAGCCGCGCAAAAGATAGCAGTTGATATGCACGGCAGAGGGATCGCTGATGCCGGCTTGCTGCTGCAAGGCTGCTGCATCCTGGCAAGTGATACCCGAAAGCAGATCCAGACTGGCGGAAAGGTAGCCGTCGCTGATGGCAACAACGGAATAGTCGCCACTCTGCATGCCGGGTGGTGTCATTAAGGTCATTGGGAGGTTCCTGATTAGAAGAGATGGCGCGACGGGTAGGTAGCGTGATGTTCTGTCAGGTTAACGCTTTGAAATCAGCCCGGTAAGCGATATTTTGACAGGCATTCATGACAAAAAATCAAGGTGTGACAGGTCAGCCCTTTATGCGCAGAAAAGTTCCCAGCAACAGCTCGCTTATTGCCTTCGAAGCGGCGGCGCGACACGGCAGCTTTGCGCGTGCCGCCAGCGAGCTTTCTCTTACGGAAGGCGCGATCAGCCGGCAGATTTCCCGGCTGGAAAAATTTCTCGGGGTAGCGCTGTTTGACAGAACCGGCAATCGCGTGCGGCTGCTACCCGGAAGTGAACGCTACGCCGCGCAGGTGCGCGAACTGTTGGACCGTCTGGAGCGTGACAGCCGGTACCTGATGGGACAGCCCGGTGACAGCGCCAGCCTGGAGATCGCCGTGACCCCGACGTTTGCGATGAAGTGG
Organism: Erwinia sp. B116; assembly: GCF_002865965.1. Lineage (NCBI taxonomy): Bacteria > Pseudomonadati > Pseudomonadota > Gammaproteobacteria > Enterobacterales > Erwiniaceae > Erwinia > Erwinia sp. B116. The sequence goes on along the minus strand of NZ_JRZZ01000011.1, from coordinate 34,530 downwards.
CTGATTCCGCGTCTGCCAGACTTTCGGCAGGCGTATCCGCAAATTACTGTGCATCTTGCTGAACGCATGGCCCCCTTTGTGCTGGCCGAGAGCGGATTTGACGCAGCCATTCATTTTGCGCATCCGGCCTGGACGGGAATGGTCAGCTGCCCGCTGATCCATGAGGTGCTGATTCCGGTCTGCCACCCGCAACTGCTGGTGGCTGGCAGCGAAAGTCAGGAGCTTGATCGACTACCACGCCTGCACCGGCGACAGAATCCTGATGCCTGGCAACACTACGCGCGGGAGACCGGCATCCCGCTGAGCCATCCCGCCATCGGAGCCCGCTTCGATCTGCACGCCATGCTGATCGAAGCCGCGCTGGCCGGGCTGGGTGTGGCGCTGGTGCCGCGGCTGTACGTGGAAAACGAGCTGGCTGCGGGGACGCTGGTCGCCCCCTGGCCTGCGGCAAGCTCAGTCGCTAAAACGTTCAGTCTGATCCTGCCGCAGGCCATTGAACTCAGCAGTGAACCGCTTAAGGCATTTGCGCAGTGGCTGCTGAACCAACAGGGGATTATTCCGACCGGTAGCTGACCGTTGTCAGTGCGCTGCGGTCAATGCTGCGGTTAATCATCTTCTGCATGCTCTGATAAGGACACAACACGCCGACATCGGTCACCCGGCAGTCCTGCGCTGTAAACTCTTTCCGGACCAGCGCCTGCGGACCGTTAAGCGGGATGAGGTTGCGGATCTGGTCGAGGGTTTGCGCCTGGAAGTAGAGGCGGATAAAGCGCTGGCCGCTCTTGCCGTCGCGCCAGCGTTCGAAGACCAGACTGCCGGCTGGCGGGATATTACCGCGCGGATAGTTGGCCAGCTGCCAGCTGAAACCGAGCATGGTGCGCAGCCAGGAGATGTTGGTGTCGTGTGCCACATAGAGCAGCCAGTGTACATCCGGCGGGGCATCCTGCTGTGGGGTAACGCCCTGCGCCAGCGCTTTGGCGATCTGATCCATCAGCACCGAGCCGTTACGCCGGGCGATATAGGGGACATCGCTGGTGTAGTCATATTTGGCAGTCAGCAACGGCATCAGGCGGGCAACCTCATCAGCTGAGTGTACATGGCCAAATGCCACCTGTTCAGCCGGAATATTTTCACTCCAGGCCAGGCGGAAGGTCTCTGCCATATTTGACAAGGTAGAGAGTCCTTTAACGTCAAAGCGACCATCCTTGCCCTGTTTAATGGACCAGGGCTGGTCAAACACCGGGCAGGGAGTGCCGGGCAGGCAGACCGCCGCCTTCATGCGGGCGATATCTGCGGTGGCGCGCTGTTGTGCCTGTTCGACGCTGCCGCCCATTGCTGCGTTGATGCCGGCCAGCGCTTTGGCGCTGTCCAGCGGTGCCAGGCCCATCTTATCGATCTGAAACAGCGGATCGCTGTCGCCCGCCACGCTGTGCACCGCCACCCCGCAGCCGGGGAAGGCCCCGTCGGTCAGCGCTTTCGCGGTGGCGCGGGTGCGCTGCATCGGGCTGGCCCAGACAAACAGCGTACCGGGCTGCGGGCAGCCCGCTGTCAGCAATCCGGCCTGTCGCCAGCCCGCCGCTTCATACTGCCCCTTCAGCGCCGCTGCCGCATAGCCGTGGCCGGTCAACTCGCCATCGGCGGTAAGCCACCCCGGCCAGCGGCGATCGCTGCCGGCCTCCATCGCTTTGGTGTTGTCAGGCGTTGGCGGACGCACGCCGTGGCGGCTGATCTCCACCACTTTTTCCAGCACGTAGTCACCCGCCAGAGCAGCGTGGCTGGCGAGGCCGGTTGCCGCGATTATCATCAGGCGCGGCCAGAATTTGTGTCGGGTTATCATATGTTTTTTCCTTGCAGATGAAGGCAGGATGCTCCTGCCAGCGATGCACAGGCGTAAACCGGGTTTAACTGCCGCCTGTCGGGCAAAGGGGAGCGCCTGTTTGCACACGCGTGCAATTAGTGCTCCAAAAAATCCCTGACCAGCAGGGGTATGCGAATGATGATGAATCAGTGAATAACTTTCCGTGAGCATGACCACAAATTGTGCAATGAACGCGAACGGGAATGGCGTGTACAGGTCAGCAGGCAGGCACGTAATACGCAGGCAGATGACCGGATCAGCACGTTAAGGGCACCGGCAAACGGACAGGCGAAAAAGAGGAACGACAAAAGGCACCGCGGACAATCAGGCAAAAAAAAACCGCCGTAGCGGTTTTTTTAACGCGTTGAGATTACAGCTTAGCGGCGTTCTCAGACAGGTATTTAGCCACGCCTTCCGGCGATGCGCCCATACCTTCTTTGCCTTTTTCCCACTGAGCCGGGCACACTTCGCCGTGCTCTTCGTGGAACTGCAGCGCGTCAACCATACGCAGCATTTCGTCAACGTTACGGCCCAGCGGCAGATCGTTAACCACCTGGTGGCGAACCACACCGGCTTTGTCGATCAGGAACGAACCGCGCAGCGCAACGCCTGCATCCGGATGTTCGATACCGTAAGCTTTCTGGATTTCGCGTTTGATGTCGGCCACCATCGCATACTGCACTTCGCCGATGCCGCCTTTATCAACCGGGGTTTTACGCCACGCGTTGTGTACGAATTCGGAGTCGAATGAGACGCCAACCACTTCCACGCCACGCTTCTGGAATTCAGCATAACGCTTGTCGAACGCGATCAGCTCAGAAGGGCAGACGAAGGTGAAGTCCATTGGCCAAAAGAACACAACGGTGGCTTTACCAGCGGTGTGTTTTTTAAAGTTGAAGTTTTCAACGATTTCACCGTTGCCCAGTACGGCAGCGGCAGTAAAATCAGGGGCTGGGCGAGTTACCAGGACCATGTTCACTCCTGTAAAAGGTTAGTGGATAGTAAATGTGACAAGACGCGTGAAGTATACGGGTAACATCCTGCCGGGAACCAGCGTAATCCGCCGATTGATCGTATAGGCTGTGCCTATCAAAAGGCGAGTTATTAAAAAGCAGTTTTATAAAATAACCTTTTTAAGAAAAAGGGCAAGCGCCAAAGCTGCGCTTCTTCTCACAGCGTGCCGTCGGCGGCCTGGCGCATCATTCGTGGGTAGAGCTGCCAGAAAAGCGCCTCAAGCTGATGATAATGCTCGGCGAAATCCTGATAGCTCTCCGCCAGCGCCGCCAGCCGCGGTCGACGGCTGGCCATACCCTGCAGCACCTTTTGCAAATACCCGGCGTCAGCGTAGCGCTCCATCCAGCGATCCTGCCACAGGTAATGGTTAAGCTGCTGAAAACGCTCGGGAGTATTGGCCAGATCGGGCGTGATAGTGCGCTGCGCGTCGGCGAGGAAATCGGGCAACGCCACCTCAGGTACCAGCTTATCCCAGTGATGTGACAGGAAATGGTCCCACACCACGTCAAGGGTAATCGGTGAGACGCGGCGGGTTTCGGCGCGGAACCACCCCCGCGCCTCGCGCACCTCCGGCAGCGAATCGGTCAGCGCGTCGATGCGGCGGTGCAGGGCGATACCTTCGGCAACATCGGTCGACCACTGCGTATAAGGATTGCCGCGCACATAGTCAGCCATGATATTGCCGAGCAGCGAGCTGTTGGCCAGCGATGCCAGATGAAGGTGGGCTAAATAGTTCATCCGCTTACTATATCCCATTTCTTTGGGTTTTCAGTCGGATTTCAGCTAGAATATGCGCCCTGATTTCCCTGACTGTGACTGACCATGCGCGTTGCCGATTTTGCTTTTGAGTTACCTGAATCCCTGATTGCCCACTACCCACAGGCGCAGCGCAGCGGCTGCCGTTTACTGTCGCTGAACGGTGAAGATGGCGCGCTGCAGCACGGTGTATTTACGGACCTTCTGGACAAGCTCAATCCCGGCGATCTGCTGGTGTTTAACAACACGCGGGTGATCCCGGCGCGTATTTTTGGCCGCAAGGCCAGCGGCGGAAAAATTGAAGTGCTGGTCGAGCGCATGCTGGATGATAAGCGCGTGCTGGCGCACGTGCGCTCCTCCAAAGCGCCGAAGCCGGGCAGCGAACTGCTGCTGGGAGAAGATGAAAGCGTGCAGGCCACCATGACCGCCCGCCACGACGCGCTGTTTGAAATCGAATTTAACGATGACCGCCCGGTGCTGGATATTCTCAACGCCATCGGCCATATGCCGCTGCCGCCGTATATCGACCGCCCGGATGAAGACGCCGACCGCGAACTCTATCAGACCGTTTACAGTCAGAAGCCGGGTGCGGTCGCCGCGCCGACGGCCGGCCTGCATTTCGATGAGCCGCTGCTGGCTGCACTGCGCGAAAAGGGCGTGGAGAGCGCCTTTGTTACTCTGCACGTCGGCGCGGGTACCTTCCAGCCGGTGCGGGTGGACAGCATTGAAGACCATATCATGCACGCCGAATATGCCGAGGTTCCTCAGGACGTGGTTGACGCCGTGCTGGCCTGTAAAGCGCGCGGCAACCGGGTGATCGCCGTCGGCACCACCTCGGTACGTTCGCTGGAGAGCGCGGCGCAGGCGGCGGGCGATGCGCTGATTGCGCCGTTCTTCGGCGACACCAAAATCTTTATCTACCCGGGCTATCACTATCAGGTGATTGACGCGCTGGTGACTAACTTCCACCTGCCTGAGTCAACGCTGATTATGCTGGTTTCCGCGTTTGCCGGTTATCGTAACACCATGCACGCCTATCGGCAGGCAGTCGCCGAACAGTACCGTTTCTTCAGCTACGGTGACGCGATGTTTATCACCCGCAACGAGCGGGCGTTTAGCGAAATCCCCGGTCAGCCCATTTCCTGAGAGCCGGGCGCTGGCCCGGTTCTGATTCCACCGGTGTGAACCCCGATTCGCGCCGGTTAACTTAATCATCAGATTGTTTCTCTGATGGAGGCAACATGAAGTTTGAACTAGACACTACCGACGGCCGCGCGCGCCGTGGCCGCCTGGTCTTTGACCGTGGCGTGGTTGAAACCCCGGCCTTTATGCCGGTGGGCACCTACGGCACCGTCAAAGGTATGACCCCGGAAGAAGTGCAGGAGACCGGCGCACAGATCATCCTCGGCAACACCTTCCACCTGTGGCTGCGCCCGGGCCAGGAGATCATGAAGTTGCACGGCGATCTGCACGATTTTATGCAGTGGAAAGGGCCAATCCTCACCGATTCCGGCGGCTTCCAGGTGTTCAGCCTCGGCGATATTCGTAAAATTACCGAAAAGGGCGTGCACTTCCGCAATCCGATCAACGGTGATGCGATCTTCCTCGACCCGGAAAAATCGATGGAGATCCAGTTCGATCTCGGCTCTGACATCGTGATGATCTTTGACGAATGTACCCCGTACCCGGCCGACTGGGATTATGCCAAGCGCTCGATGGAGATGTCGTTACGCTGGGCGCAGCGCAGCCGCGACCGTCACGACTCGCTGGGGAATAAAAACGCCTTATTTGGCATTATTCAGGGTAGTGTTTACGAAGATTTACGAGATGTCTCGGTGAAAGGGCTGGTGGACATCGGCTTTGATGGGTACGCTGTTGGCGGCCTGGCAGTGGGTGAGCCGAAGGACGATATGCACCGGATCCTTGAGCATGTCTGCCCGCAGCTGCCGCAGGACAAGCCGCGTTACCTGATGGGCGTGGGCAAGCCGGAAGATCTGGTTGAAGGCGTGCGTCGCGGTATCGATATGTTTGACTGTGTGATGCCAACCCGCAACGCGCGTAACGGCCACCTGTTTGTAACCGATGGCGTGGTTAAAATCCGCAACGCTAAACACAAAGACGACACGTCCCCGCTGGATGCCGAGTGTGACTGTTACACTTGTCGCAATTACAGCCGTGCTTATCTTTACCATCTTGACCGCTGTAACGAAATTCTGGGTGCGCGTCTTAACACCATCCACAATCTGCGTTATTACCAGCGTTTAATGGCGGGTTTACGTCAGGCCATTGAAGAGGGTAAATTAGAGCACTTTGTTACCGAATTCTACCAACGGACGGGCAAGGCGGTTCCGCCATTAACGTCTGATAATTAAACAATGAGGGAAATTTAATGAGCTTGTTCATTTCTGATGCCGTGGCTGCTGCAGCTCCATCTCAGGGAAGTCCGTATTCTCTGGTGATTATGCTGGTCGTATTTGGTCTGATTTTCTACTTCATGATCCTGCGCCCTCAGCAGAAGCGTGCGAAAGAGCACAAAAAACTGATGGACTCTATCTCCAAGGGTGATGAAGTGCTGACCACCGGTGGCCTGGTCGGCCGTGTAACGAAAGTTGCTGAAACCGGTTATGTTGCTATCGCGCTGAACGAGACCACTGAAGTTGTGGTCAAACGTGACTTCGTAGCTGCCGTTCTGCCGAAAGGTTCGATGAAGGCGCTGTAATTTTACCGTTTTCCCTAAGGGAACTGCCGTGTTAAACCGTTATCCTTTGTGGAAGTACATCATGCTGGTCGTCGTATTACTCGTCGGCCTGCTGTATGCGCTGCCCAACCTTTATGGTGAGGATCCGGCTGTTCAGATCACTGGCGCGCGCGGAAGCGCCGCCAGTGAGCAAACGCTGGGTCAGATTCAGAACGCATTAAAAGAAGACAATATTCAGAGCAAATCTGTCGCTCTGGAGAACGGTGCTATCCTGGCGCGTTTTGCTAACACTGACGTGCAGCTGCGCGCCCGTGAAGCGATTACCAAAGCACTCGGTGAAAACTACGTTGTGGCGCTGAACCTTGCTCCGGCGACGCCAACCTGGCTTACCCTGCTGTCCGCAGAACCGATGAAACTCGGCCTTGATCTGCGTGGCGGCGTGCACTTCCTGATGGAAGTCGATATGGATACCGCTCTGGGCAAGCTCCAGGAGCAGAACATCGACAACCTGCGCAGCGGGCTGCGCGATAAAAACATTCCTTACGTTAACGTGCGCAAGACCGATAACTGGGGTCTGGAAATTCGTTTCCGTGACGCTGACGCGCGTAACCATGCGGTGACTTATCTGACCGGCCTGCATCGCGATATGGTGATTAACAGCAGCGGCAGCAACGCGCTGACGGCGGTGATGACCGATGAACGCCTGCGTGAAGCCCGTGAATATGCGGTTCAGCAGAACATCACTATCCTGCGTAACCGTGTCAACCAGCTGGGCGTGGCTGAACCCTTAGTTCAGCGCCAGGGTGCTGACCGCATCGTGGTTGAACTGCCGGGTATTCAGGACACCGCGCGCGCGAAAGAGATTCTGGGCGCGACGGCCACCCTCGAGTTCCGTCTGGTGAACACCAACGTTGACGCTACTGCGGCGGCGAACGGCCGCGTGCCGGGCGATTCCGAAGTGAAAGATACCCGTGATGGCCAGCCGATTGCGCTGTACAAGCGGGTGATCCTGACCGGTGACCATATTACCGATTCAACCTCCAGCACCGACGAATACGGCCAGCCGCAGGTGAATATCTCGCTGGACAGCGCGGGCGGTAATATCATGTCCAACTTCTCTAAAGATAACGTCGGTAAAGCGATGGCCACGCTGTTTGTTGAATACAAAGACAGCGGGAAGAAAGACGCCACCGGCCGTGCGATCCTTGAGAAGCAGGAAGAGGTGATTAACGTTGCTAACATCCAGTCGCGACTGGGTAACAGCTTCCGTATTACCGGCATTGGCAACCCGAACGAAGCCCGTCAGCTATCGCTGCTGCTGCGTGCCGGTGCGCTGATTGCGCCGATCCAGATTGTTGAAGAGCGTACCATTGGCCCGACCATGGGTGCGCAGAATATCACTCAGGGTCTGGAAGCCTGCCTGTGGGGCCTGCTTGCCTCAATCATCTTTATGGTGCTGTTCTATAAGAAAATGGGCCTGGTTGCGACCAGTGCGCTGATCGCCAACCTGATCCTGATCGTCGGTATCATGTCGCTGCTGCCGGGTGCCACGCTAACCATGCCGGGTATTGCCGGTATCGTGTTGACGCTGGCGGTCGCGGTCGATGCTAACGTACTGATCAACGAACGTATCAAGGAAGAGCTGCGCAACGGACGTTCCGTTCAGCAGGCGATCCATGAGGGTTACAAAGGCGCGTTTTCCAGTATCGTTGATGCCAACGTGACCACGCTGATCAAGGTTATCATCCTGTACGCAGTGGGCACCGGCTCGATTAAAGGCTTTGCCATTACTACCGCCATCGGCATCGGCACCTCGATGTTTACTGCCATTGTCGGTACCCGTGCCATCGTGAACCTGATGTACGGCGGCAAACGCGTTACTAAGTTGTCTATCTGAGGAGTGCGTTGTGGCACAGGAACATAGTGTTGAACAAATGAATCACGGGCGTAAAGTCATCGACTTTATGCGCTGGGATAAGCTGGCGTTCACCATCTCCGCACTGTTGATTATCATCTCTGCGGCGATCATCGGCGTGCGCGGCTTTAACTGGGGTCTGGATTTCACCGGCGGTACGGTGATTGAAATCAACCTGGAGAAAGCCGTCGATCTGGATCTGATGCGTGGCAGCCTGGAGAAAGCGGGCTTCGCAGAACCTCAGGTGCAGAACTTTGGCAGCAGCCGCGATGTGCTGGTGCGGATGTCGCCGCACGAGGGTAATGCGAATGACGGGCTGGGCACGAAAGTGGTGGGCATCATCAACGAGGCCACCCAGCAGAACGCCACCGTGAAGCGTATCGAATTCGTCGGCCCGAGCGTGGGTAGCGACCTGGCAACGGCGGGCGGCATGGCGCTGCTCTCGGCGCTGATCGCTATTCTGATTTACATCGGTTTCCGCTTCGAATGGCGCCTGGCGCTGGGTACGGTGCTGGCGCTGGCGCACGACGTGATCATCACCATGGGTCTGCTCTCGCTGTTCCATATCGAGATTGACCTGACCATCGTCGCCTCGCTGATGTCGGTGATCGGCTACTCGCTGAACGATAAGATCGTGGTGTCAGACCGTATTCGTGAGAACTTCCGTAAAATTCGTCGCGGATCCTCTTACGATATCACCAACGTGTCGCTGACCCAGACGCTGAGCCGTACCATCATCACCTCGGGTACCACCCTGGCGATGGTGCTGATCCTGTTCGTGTTCGGCGGCGCGCTGCTGCAGGGCTTCTCTCTGACCATGCTGATCGGTATCATCATCGGTACCATTTCATCGATTTACGTCTCTTCGGCCCTGGCGCTGAAGCTGGGCATGAAGCGTGAACATATGATCCAGCAGAAAGTAGAGAAAGAGGGCGCAGACCAGCCTTCAATCCTGCCGTGATGCTAACCCGGTAACGAAGAAGGGCCACTCAAGCGAGTGGCCCTTTTTTTGTGACTAATGCGGCAGCCCACTGCGCCGCCGGGTAAGGGTCAGGGCGCGTTGCCGCCCGGTGCGGAATCGGTCAGCAGCACCTGATGCACCCGAACGTAGCCGAGCTGCTGCGGCGTCAGGTTGTTCAGCGGCAGGGGAATGCTGGCTTCGCTACGCGGCAGCAGCGCGGCGTGCACCGCGATTTGTTGCGTCTGGCTGTCCACGGTTAAAGGTTTACCGGTGGTAGCGTCCAGTTCACCCCACTCGACGCTGGCGGTGAAGGCCGGCAGCGGCGCATTACCCTTGCTGTGAATGTGCAGTACCGCCCGACTGCCGCTGGCCGCGGCTTCCACCTGGCCCAGCGACAGCTGCAGCTCACCCGCCTGGCTCTTCAGTATCACGCCGGTGGCGGCGGCCGGCAGCAGCCACGCCCCTTGCGCAGAACCGCCGTTTAACTGACCCTGCTGTTCCAGCGCGGTGGCCTGATCGGTCAGCTGGCGCATTTGCTGGCTGAGTTTACCCACTTCACGGTGCAGTTCGCGCAGCTGCGACGGTGCGGGCTTACTGGCGCAACCGGCCAGGGCCAGCAGCGAGGCGAGAAGCGAGAGCCGCAGATAAGCTGTTGTCATTGTTCATTTCCTTGTGCTGGAGACGTCTGCCTCTATCTTAGAGCAAACCGACGCTAAGCGCCTGTCGGCTAAACTCTTCTTTTCAGCGCCGCCGTGTATAAACAGTGACGGTTTTAGCGGCGCGGCTTTGGCAGAGCGTCGCGATCGCGGTACACTAACGCTTAATTTCCAGCAATCTCAGGACGCGTCATGTATTGCCCATTCTGTTCCGCCGTGGATACTAAAGTGATCGACTCCCGTCTGGTTGGCGAAGGGACGTCGGTACGCCGCCGCCGTCAGTGCCTGGTCTGCCACGAGCGCTTTACCACCTTTGAGGTGGCAGAGCTGGTGATGCCGCGGGTGGTGAAGAGCAATGACGTGCGTGAACCCTTCAACGAGGACAAACTGCGCAGCGGCCTGATGAAAGCGCTGGAGAAGCGGCCGGTCAATTCCGATGCGGTAGAGACGGCGCTCAGCCATATTAAAAGCCAGCTGCGCGCCACCGGGGAACGGGAAGTGGCCAGCAAGCAGATCGGCGGCCTGGTGATGGATGAGCTGAAGAAACTGGATAAGGTCGCCTATATTCGTTTCGCCTCGGTCTACCGCAGCTTTGAAGATATCCGCGAATTTGGCGAAGAGATCGCCCGCTTACAGGATTAACGGCATGCAAGATGAACATTACATGGCGCGGGCGCTGGAACTGGCGCGCCGCGGACGTTTCACCACCACGCCTAACCCCAACGTCGGTTGTGTGATCGTGCGCAATGGTGAGATCGTCGGCGAAGGTTATCATCTGCGCGCCGGGGAGCCTCATGCGGAGGTCCACGCGCTGAGAATGGCGGGTGAAAAAGCGCGCGGCGCTACCGCCTACGTGACGCTGGAGCCCTGCAGCCATCACGGGCGTACCCCGCCCTGCTGTGATGCGCTGGTTGCTGCCGGCGTTAGCCGGGTGGTGGCGGCGATGCAGGACCCCAACCCGCAGGTTGCCGGGCGTGGGCTCTACCGGCTGCAGCAGGCGGGGATTGAGGTCAGCCACGGGCTGATGATGGCGGAGGCCGAAGCGTTGAATCGCGGCTTCCTGAAGCGGATGCGTACCGGTTTCCCCTGGGTACAGCTGAAGCTGGGGGCCTCGCTTGATGGCCGCACCGCAATGGCCAGCGGCGAAAGCCAGTGGATCACCTCGCCCGAGGCGCGACGCGACGTGCAGCGCCTGCGCGCGCAGGCGTCGGCTATTCTCAGTACCAGCGCCACGGTGCTGGCGGACGATCCGGCGCTGACGGTGCGCTACGACGAACTCGACGCTGCCAGCCGCGCCGTCTATCCCCAGGATCTGCTGCGCCAGCCGCTGCGGATTATCGTCGACAGCCAGAATCGCGTCACGCCGCAGCACCGGCTCGTTGCACAATCCGGCGACGTGTGGCTGGCGCGGGCGCAGAGCGACGCGCAGGCGTGGCCGGACAACGTCACCCAGTTCACCGTGCCGCTGCATCATCAGCGGCTGGATCTGGTGGTGATGATGATGCTGCTGGGGAAAAAACAGATTAACAGCCTGTGGGTCGAAGCGGGGGCGCAGTTTGCCGGTGCGCTGCTGCAGGCTGGCGTGGTGGATGAACTGATCGTCTACCTTGCGCCGAAACTACTCGGTGATGCCGGGCGTGGCCTGTGCCATCTGCCGGGTCTGGACCAGCTGGCCGATGCCCCCGGCTTTGATTTTAGTGACGTGCGTCAGGTGGGGCCGGACCTGCGCCTGACGCTGACGCCGCGTTATGCCTGAGCCCCGAGGCTGACCGGCGCAAGGTTTGCGCAATTACAAGCAGACCGCTAAAGAGTGTGATAGAATCCGCCCCCCTGCGGGGCCAAACAGAACCCTGAAAGGAAGATTATGAACGTTATCGAAGCTGCTGTTGCGACTCCTGACGCGCGCGTTGCCCTGGTGATTGCGCGTTTCAACAACTTCATCAACGACAGCCTGCTGTCTGGTGCCATCGATGCGCTGAAGCGTATCGGCCAGGTGAAAGATGAGAACATCACCGTGGTGTGGGTGCCGGGCGCCTATGAACTGCCACTGACCGCACGTGCGCTGGCTAACGCCGGTAAACACGATGCGATCGTGGCGCTGGGCACGGTGATCCGTGGCGGTACAGCCCACTTCGAGTACGTGGCGGGCGAAGCCAGCTCCGGTCTGGCCAGCGTCGCAATGAACAGCGATATCCCGGTTACTTTTGGCGTGCTGACGACGGAAAACATCGAGCAGGCCATTGAACGTGCCGGAACCAAGGCGGGGAACAAAGGGGCGGAAGCCGCTCTGACCGCGCTGGAAATGATTAACGTATTGAAAGCCATCAAAGCCTGATTTTAAGGGGAATTTCGTGAAACCTGCTGCTCGTCGCCGCGCCCGTGAGTGTGCCGTTCAGGCACTCTACTCGTGGCAGATCTCCCAAAACGACATCGCTGATGTCGAATACCAGTTTCTGGCGGAACAGGACGTAAAAGACGTCGATATTGCTTATTTCCGTGAGCTGGTCGGCGGCGTTGCCACTAACAGTGCCTATCTCGACGGCCTGATGAAACCGTGGCTCTCGCGCCAGCTGGAAGAGCTGGGCCAGGTGGAGAAAGCGATTCTGCGCATCTCTCTGTTTGAGCTGAGCAAGCGTTCCGACGTTCCCTACAAGGTTGCGATTAACGAAGGGATCGAGCTGGCCAAAACGTTTGGCGCTGAAGACAGCCATAAGTTTGTCAACGGCGTGCTGGATAAAGCCGCTCCGCAGATCCGCCCTAACCGCAAATAATCCTCCAGAGGCCGCTAACCCGGCCTCTTCTTTATCAAATCCCGGAATGCACTATGGCCTGTGGCGAATTTGAACTGATTGCGCGCTATTTTGACCGCGTAACAAGCTCGCGTCGCGATGTGGAAAAAGGCATCGGTGACGACTGCGCGCTGCTCAGCGTGCCGGAAAAGCAGACGCTGGCGATCAGCACCGACACCCTGGTGGCCGGTGTTCACTTCCTGCGTGATATTCATCCTGCCGATCTCGGCTACAAAGCGCTGGCGGTTAACCTCAGCGATCTGGCGGCGATGGGTGCTGACCCGGCCTGGCTGACGCTGGCGCTGACGCTACCGTCGGTCAGCGAGCCGTGGCTGAAAGACTTCAGCGACAGCCTGTTTGAGCTGCTGGATTATTACGATATGCAGCTGATCGGCGGTGACACCACCCGCGGGCCATTGAGCCTGACGCTGGGTATTCATGGACTGGTCCCTCACGGCCGCGCGCTGAAGCGGGGCGGGGCGAAACCCGGCGACTGGATCTTCGTTACCGGCTCCCTCGGCGACAGCGCGGCCGGCCTGGCACTGCTGCAGCACCACGTCAAAATCAACGACCCGGTGGCCCATGAGGCGCTGATTAAGCGCCATCTGCGACCAATGCCGCGTATTCTGCAGGGCCAGGCGCTGCGCGATCTGGCCAGCTCGGCGATCGATATTTCTGACGGTCTGCTTGCCGATCTCGGCCATATCCTTGACGCCAGCGGCTGTGGGGCGCGGGTGAATGTTGATGCGCTGCCGCTCTCAGGGGTGATGCAGCAGCACTTTGATCGACAGCAGGCGCTGCAGTGGGCACTGAGCGGCGGTGAAGATTACGAACTGTGCTTTACCGTACCGGAAATTAACCGTGGCGCGCTGGACGTGGCGCTGGGCTATCTTGGCGTGCCGTTTACGTGTATCGGCCAGATCGGCCCACAGTCGGAGGGTCTGGTCCTGTTAGAGGACAACCAACCGGTCTCCTTCACTCATAAAGGATTTGATCACTTTGGCACGTGAAAAAGATGTGGCGAAAAGCCGACTGAAGATGAGCAACCCGTGGCATCTGCTGGCCACCGGGTTTGGCAGCGGACTTAGCCCGTGGATGCCGGGCACCGCCGGTTCCATTGCGGCGATCCCGTTCTGGTTTCTGCTCAACCGCCTGCCGGGAGACCTCTACTCGCTGGCGATCCTGCTGGGGATCTGTATTGGCGTTTATCTCTGCCACCGCACGGCAAAAGATATGGGCGTACACGACCACGGCAGCATCGTCTGGGATGAGTTTATCGGAATGTGGATCACGCTGATCGCCATTCCGGTCAGCAGCTGGCAGTGGATACTGGCAGGTTTTATCATTTTCCGCGTGCTGGATATCTGGAAACCCTGGCCGATCCGCTGGTTTGACCGCAACGTTCATGGCGGTATGGGAATTATGGTAGACGATATTGTTGCCGGCGTTATTTCGGCTGCGATTATATACGTTATTGGTAACTACTGGCTGCTGTAATTAAATCCAGTGTTCTGGTTATTAAAGTAAAAAAGGAGTCTTTATGACTCCTTTAATACTATGAGGATGGTTTATCCGAAAATGCTTTCAATGACGCCCTTGAAAAAAGTTTCAGTTTGCTCAGAGGTGTGCGTAATGCCATACAGTCCACCGCCCACGCCGCCAACGATTATCCCTAATGCCACGCCAATGGCCTGACCGATACCGAGGTTCAGAATGCTTGCGCCCCCTCCGACTCCGCCAGCCAGAGCATAACTGACCGCACCCGTCACAGCACCATCAAAAACACTTTGCAGGCTTGCGCCGCTAACCTGCTCAACTTCACCGACAGTTAACTCTTTCATGTCATTCCCTTACTCTTTATTTTCAATTAAGGTATATATCAACAATTGACGTCAATACAGGGGAAGTATCAGTAATTCTGGAGTATTAAGTAAATAGATAATTATCCAATTAAGATTAGAGATGGCATGGTCTAATAAAAGATTGCGGTTTTAATATCGCATAAATCCGGTGAAATAATGCAGGCAGACGAGAGAAAGGGTGAAGAATTGAAAGGTCAGGCACCCGATTGAATACGGGTGCCTGAGGGTTGACCGGCCTGTTATCCTACAGCGTCAGCCAGTTGGCAATTTGCTGCCGGATACCCGTAGCGTCCAGCTGGTAATCCGCGCGGATCTCATCCTGAGTGCCCTGCGGGATAAACTCATCGGGCAGACCAATGTTCAGCACCGGCACCGCTTTACGCTTCGCCATCAGCAGTTCGTTAACGCCGCTGCCGGCCCCGCCCATGATCGCGCCTTCTTCCAGAGTGACCAGATTGTCATGGGTGGCGGCCAGCTCCAGCACCAGCGACGCATCCAGCGGCTTCACAAAGCGCATATCCACCAGCGTGGCGTTCAGCGCCTCCGCGGCGGCGGCAGCCTCTGGCAACAGGGTGCCAAAATTGAGGATTGCCAGCCCTTCGCCCTGGCGTTTCACCACGCCTTTCCCCAACGGCAGCGCGGCCAGAGGTTGCAGCGGCGCACCGGTGCCGGTACCGCGCGGGTAGCGCACCGCGCTTGGACCCTCACCGTAATGGTAGCCGGTATAGAGCATCTGACGGCACTCGTTCTCATCGCTCGGGGTCATAATTACCATATTTGGGATGCAGCGCAGGAAGGCGAGATCGAAGGCACCCTGATGCGTCTGGCCGTCCGCTCCGACGATGCCGCCGCGGTCGATGGCAAACAGCACCGGCAGCTTCTGGATTGCTACGTCGTGGATCACCTGATCGTAAGCGCGCTGCAGGAAGGTCGAGTAGATCGCCACTACCGGCTTATAGCCGCCAATCGCCAGCCCGGCGGCAAAGGTCACCGCGTGCTGTTCGGCGATCGCCACGTCGAAGTACTGCTGCGGGTAGTCGCGGGAGAAGCTGACCATGCCTGAACCTTCACGCATTGCCGGCGTGACCGCCATAAGCTTCGCATCATCCGCGGCCGTTTCGCTCAGCCAGTCGCCAAAGATACGCGAATAGCTCGGCAGGCCCTCAACGCTTTTCGGCAGTTGCCCGCTGGCGACGTCAAACTTCGGTACCGCATGCCAGCTGATAGGGTCTTTCTCTGCCGGCGCGTAGCCTTTACCCTTTTTGGTCATGATATGCAGGAACTGCGGGCCTTTCAGGTCGCGCATATTGCGCAGCGTCTGCACCAGCGCCAGCACGTCATGACCATCAATCGGGCCGATATAGTTAAAACCCAGCTCTTCAAACAGCGTGCCCGGTACCACCATCCCTTTCAGATGCTCTTCGGTGCGTTTGACCAGCTCTTTTATCGGTGGCAGCCCGGTCAGTACTTTCTTGCCGCCTTCACGCAGGCGGGCGTAGGTTTTACCTGACAGCAGCTGAGCCAGGCGGCTGTTGAGCGCGCCAACGTTCTCAGAAATCGACATCTCATTGTCGTTCAGCACCACCAGCAGGTCCGCTTTGATATCTCCGGCGTGGTTCATTGCTTCGAAGGCCATGCCGGCGGTGATCGCGCCGTCGCCGATGATACAGGCGGTGCGGCGACCTTTGCCCTCTTTCCCGGCGGCAACGGCCATGCCCAGCCCGGCGCTGATCGAGGTTGAAGAATGGCCGACGTTGAGCACGTCATACTCGCTCTCATCGCGCCATGGGAACGGGTGCAGGCCATTTTTTTGCCGGATGCTGCCGATACGATCGCGGCGGCCGGTCAGAATTTTATGTGGGTAAGCCTGGTGCCCCACGTCCCACACCAGCTGGTCAAACGGGGTGTTGTACACGTAGTGCAGGGCAACGGTCAGTTCAACAACGCCGAGTCCCGAGGCAAAATGACCGCTGGAGCGGCTGACACTGTCGAGCAGATACTGCCGCAGCTCATCGCAGAGTGCAGGGAGGCTCTCTTTCGGTAGCAAACGTAATTCTTGCACCGAGCCTGCCAGGGCTAAGGTCGGGTATTTTGCAGGTTCAAAACTCATCAGTGACTCATTAGGAAGTTATTTATCGCGCTCAATAACGAAGCTGGCCAGCGCTCGCAGAGGCGTAGTGTTGTAAGAGTGTGCGGCCAACTCATCCAGTGCGCTGAGTGATTCCAGGTACAGGTCCCTGGCTTTTACCCGCGCATTTTCCAGCCCCATCAGCGCCGGGTAGGTGCTTTTACCCAGCTGCTGGTCGGCCCCCTGCTGTTTGCCCAGTACAGCAGTGTCACCAATCACGTCCAGAATATCGTCCTGCACCTGGAAGGCCAGGCCGATCGCAGCGGCGTAACGATCAAGCTGCGGCAACGCGGCGCGTCCGCGTTCTCCAGCGGTCAGCGCGCCTAAACGTACGGCTGAACGAATCAGCGCGCCGGTTTTGTGGCGGTGGATCTTCTCAAGTGCGGCTAAATCGACCTGCCTGCCCTCAGCAGCAAGATCGAGCGCCTGCCCGCCACACATCCCCGCTACGCCGCTGGCCCTGGCCAGCTCCGATAACATCGCTACCCGTGTGTTAGCGTCAACGCCGGGCATCGGCGTGTCGGCAAGGATTGAAAAGGCCAGCGTTTGCAGGGCGTCACCGGCAAGGATTGCGGTATCTTCGCCGAAGCGGATATGGCAGGTGGGCTGGCCACGCCGCAGGCTGTCATCATCCATCGCTGGCAGGTCGTCATGAATCAGCGAATAGGCATGAATGCACTCTACGGCGGCTGCCGGAGCATCCAGTGCCGCGTCGTCGGCCTGCAGCATCTGTCCGGTGGCATAAACCAGGAAAGGACGCAGCCGTTTACCGCCCAATAATGCACCGTACTCCATGGCGTTAACCAGTGGAGAACTCTGAAACGGCAGGGCCATAATAAACTGCTCTAGCGCAGCGTTGACGCGCTGGTGGTGCGCATCAAGCAGGACGTTGAAATTCATTACTCGTTTTCCGCGTTAAACGGCATCAGATCGGCGTTTTTATCGTCGCTCAGTAAAATCTGCACCCGCTGTTCCGCCTGCTGCAGCGTCTGCTGCCCGGCTCGGGCCAGCTGTACGCCGCGTTCAAACTCATTCAGTGCCTCTTCCAGCGGCAGATTGCCGCTCTCAAGGCGGGTGACGATCTGCTCTAACTGCTGCAGCGAGCTCTCAAAGCTGGCGGGCTGTTCGGCTTTTTTCGGCATCATCGATCCTGACTTATCATCATTTTATCTACGGATAATCCCTCATGGTATCCGACTGGAAATGATTAGCAAAATATACTCTGCAACTTTCGTTAAGAAGCGGGCGCCAGTGCAGAAAAAAGAGGGTTTTACAGCCTGGTTACCTCATCGACAGATGAATAAGCAGCCAGCGGTC
Organism: Erwinia sp. B116; assembly: GCF_002865965.1. Classification (NCBI taxonomy): domain Bacteria; kingdom Pseudomonadati; phylum Pseudomonadota; class Gammaproteobacteria; order Enterobacterales; family Erwiniaceae; genus Erwinia; species Erwinia sp. B116. The sequence continues at coordinate 16,576 of NZ_JRZZ01000011.1, read as the reverse complement.
AAAGATGATATACTCCCGCGCCTGGATGCAGTGGGGCCAGCCCCTTATTGCAAGACTCTGATTTTACAACTAAGTGCTTTTCCTTTCAGCATTTAATTGCCTAACGAACCCGTGCCGCCATGAAGTTTATCATTAAGTTATTCCCTGAAATTACTATTAAAAGCCAGTCCGTCCGCCTGCGTTTCATCAAAATCCTCACCGGAAACATTCGCAACGTACTGAAACACTACGATGAAAGCCTTGCCGTGGTCCGTCACTGGGATCACGTTGAAGTTCGCGCGAAAGATGAAAGCCAGCGCGGTGCGATTATCGGGCAACTGACCCGCACGCCCGGGATCCACCATATCCTCGAAGTGGAAGATCGAGCCTACACCGATGTGCACGACATCTTCGAGCAAACGCTGGCAGCCAACCGCGAACGCATTGAAGGCAAGTCATTCTGCGTGCGCGTGAAGCGCCGGGGTAAGCAGGAATTCAGCTCGCAGGACGTTGAACGCTATGTAGGCGGCGGGCTGAATCAGCACGTTGCCAGCGCCCGTGTGCAGCTGGATAAACCGGAAGTGACCGTTAATCTGGAGATCGACAATGACCGCCTTACGCTGGTCAACGCGCGTTTCGAAGGGCTGGGCGGCTACCCGATCGGTACCCAGGAGGACGTGCTGTCGCTGATCTCTGGCGGCTTCGACTCCGGCGTATCCAGCTATATGTTAATGCGCCGCGGCTGCCGCGTGCACTACTGCTTCTTTAATCTCGGCGGTGCCGCGCACGAAATCGGCGTGCGTCAGGTGGCCCATTACCTGTGGAAACGCTTTGGCAGCTCGCACCGCGTACGCTTTGTGGCGATCAACTTTGAGCCGGTGGTCGGTGAAATTCTGGAAAAAGTTGATGATGGTCAGATGGGCGTGGTGCTGAAGCGCATGATGGTGCGCGCCGCGTCGAAAATGGCCGAACGCTACGGCGTACAGGCGCTGGTCACCGGAGAAGCGCTGGGTCAGGTCTCCAGTCAGACCCTGACCAACCTGCGCGTCATCGACAACGCCAGCGACACGCTAATCCTGCGTCCGCTGATCTCGCACGATAAAGAGCACATCATCAAGATTGCCCGTGAAATCGGTACGGAAGATTTCGCCCGTACCATGCCGGAATACTGTGGCGTGATCTCAAAAAGCCCGACGGTGAAAGCGGTGAAGTCGAAGATCGAAGCGGAAGAGCAGAACTTCGATTTTGCCATCCTCGACCGGGTGGTGGAAGAAGCCAGCAACGTTGATATCCGTGAGATTGCGGAACAGACTCAGGAAGAGGTGGTGGAAGTTGAAACCGTCGCTTCCTGTGCGGCTAACGACGCGGTGCTGGATATCCGTTCTGCTGATGAACAGGATGCCAGCCCGTTAAGCGTTGACGGTGTTGAGGTTAAAGCGCTGCCGTTCTACAAGCTGGCGACCCAGTTTGCCGATCTGGATCAGAGTAAAACCTGGCTGCTGTACTGTGAGCGTGGCGTGATGAGCAAACTGCAGGCGCTGTACCTGCATGAGCAGGGCTTTACCAACGTTAAGATTTATCGTCCCTGAACCACCGCCGCAGCATCATGCCGTGTCCGGGCCGTACCTGCACTCCTTCGAGGAGTTAAGGCCCGGACGCGCGCTCGCTTAAAAAGCCTCGCGATAGTCGAAAATACCGGCGGCCAGCACCAGCTGTTCGCCGACTTCGCGGGCTTTTTCACTGCCCACCAGCAGGTCGATCAGCTTCAGCGCAAAATCAATCGTCGTGCCCGGTGCCTGGCTGGTCAGCAGATTAACCCGGCGATCCCACACCACGCGTCGATCCATCCATTTACCCTCCGGAATGGTCTCTTTCAGGCCAGGAAAACCGGTCATATTGCCCACCGGGAACAGATCGTGTGGGATCAGCACGGTACCGGGAGCGGCGCAGATCGCGGCGACGATGCGTCCGGAAAGGTGAAACTGACGGACGGTCTCGATCAGCAGCGGGCTGTCGCGGAAATTTTCCGCGCCCTTTAGCCCGCCGGGGAGCACAATGGCCGCGAACTCATCGTCCGCCACCGTCACCAGCGTGGCATCGGCCAGCAGCCGCACGCCGCGGGAGCAGACGATTTCCCGGCTGCCGTCGCTGGTGACGCTGGCGGTGACCACGTTGATGCCGGCGCGCACCAGCAGATCGATGGTGGTGACGGCCTCCGTCTCTTCACTGCCAGGCGCCAGGCAAACCAGAACCGATACGTTCGCGGTCATAATCTTGTTCCTTTCTTTTAATGTATTCGTAAAGACGGTTATTTTCCGGCGTGGCCAGGCCCTGGGCGCGGGCGCGGCGAATCACATAGCCGTTGATATAGTCGATTTCAGTGCGGCGCAGGGCGCGGATATCCTGCAGCATCGAAGAGACGTTGCCGGAGGTGGTACGGATCACCTCCATGACATAATCAATCAGCCACTCCCGCGACACGTGTTGCCCTTCGCGCTCCATCACGGCAGCGACTTCGTTACTGAGGGCGGCAATCTCCTGCGGGTATTGCGCCAGCTCGCCGTTAGTACAGTCGTAAAATACCGTCAGCGGGTTGATCACACAGTTTACCGCCAGCTTGTGCCAGGCGGCTGAGGCGACGTTGTTATGCCAGGCCACGTCAGGCAGCGCGGCGTGCAGGATTTCCGCCAGCTCGCTCATCGCCACCGCCGCCGGCGATATCGGGCCAATGTGGGTAATACCGCAGGCGACGTGGACGATCACCGTGCCGTCACGCCGCGCGGCATGGGTGGTGACGCCGCGCAGCAGCGGCTGCGGCAGCGACTTAAGCTCAGCCAGCGTACCCATGCCGTTATGAAGCAGCAACACCGGCGCCTGCTCCGGCAGCACCGACTGCAGGTTTTTTACCGCCTCGGAGACCTGAAACGCCTTCAGCGTTACCAGCAGCAGATCGCTGCCGGCGAGAAAGGCCGGATCGTTGGCGATAAAGGTTTTGTTGATCGTGCTTCCGTCAGGCTCGATCACGTTTACCGAACAGTAAGGCTGCGGCACGCGCAGCCAGCCCTGCACTTCATGGCCCTGGCGGTCAAGAGCGGCCAGCCACAGCTGCCCTAAAGCACCGCATCCAAGTACGGTAATTTTCATAATTCCTCCCGCGTGCGGGTGCTGTTAACCGCTCGGCCCGCCTGCTCATTATTATCGCTATCAGCGCCTGCGGTTTTATTTACCGGTGGCAAGCAGGTATTATGCCTGTCACTTTAGTATCAGGAGAATAGATCATGCCATCTTTCGATATCGTTTCCGAAATTGATTTGCAGGAAGTGCTCAATGCGGTGGAAAACGCCAACCGTGAACTGGCCACCCGCTTCGATTTCCGCAACGTGCAGGCCAGTTTTGAACTGAACCAGAAGAATGAGACCATCAAGGTGCTCAGTGAGTCTGACTTTCAGGTGAAGCAGCTGGTGGATATTCTGCGTGAGAAGCTGCTCAAGCGCGGGATTGAAGGCGCGGCGCTGGAGATTCCGGAGGAGATCGAGCACAGCGGTAAGAGCTGGAGCGTCGAAGCCAAAATGAAAAAAGGCATTGAAAGCGACGTGGCGAAGAAGCTGGTGAAGCTGATCAAAGACAGCAAGCTGAAGGTACAGACGCAGATTCAGGGCGACGAACTGCGCGTCACCGGCAAATCACGCGACGATCTACAGGGCGTAATGGCGCTGGTGCGCAAAGGCGAGCTGGGGCAACCGTTCCAGTTTAAGAACTTCCGCGACTGATTCTCTGCGGACAGCGTGTGCATGCTCAGCCCGCCGGTCTGCGCTGCTGCCACGCTCTGTTGTTCGCGGTCAAACCGCCCGCGCGGTTCAGGTGCGGGCGGATTTGACCGGCCTTCAGCTCCCGGGCGACAGACGGCCCGGAAGCCCGGATGCTCAGGCCATCTGACCTGCCGGGTGTCCGGCAATTAGCATCTCAAGTTCAGCGCGGCTGGTGACCTTACTGTCGATTTTGACATAGGCACTCTGCTCTTCCGGCACAATAAATACGGCGGCAACGCCTGGATGGGCCTTCAGCTTCTGCTCAAGTTCTGCTTTATCAGCGGCGCAGTGCTCCAGCGTGATGCGCAGGCTGCTGACATAAGGTGGCTCTTTCATGGTCATGCTGACACCCAGCCAGACAACGGCCAGCAGGGCACCGACCAGGAACACGCTCTGCGCATCAATATGACCAAACACCCAGCCGCCCATGCTGCCGCCGATCGCCACACCGATAAACTGGCTGGTGGAGTAGAGGCCCATCGCCGTGCCTTTATAACCCGGCGGAGACTCCTTGCTGACCAGTGACGGCAGGATCGCTTCCATCAGGTTAAAGCCGATAAAGAACAGCTGGACGCCGATAACCAGCGTCCAGAAGTTGTTGCCAGCACCCCACAGCACGATTTCCGCCACCAGCATCAGCGCCACGCAACCGACAAAGACCCGCTTCATCTTACGCTTCACTTCGGCGTAGATGATAAAGGGCAGCACGGTGACGAAGGCGATCAGCATGGTGAACAGATATACCTTCCAGTGCTCGGCCGGCGGGAAGCCAGCCTGTTCAAACTGGCCGGGCATAGCGACAAAGCTCGACATCAGCAGCACGTGCAGGCAGAGAATACCGAAATTCAGCCTGATGAGTCGTCCGTTGGTCAGCACGTCACGAATGCTGCCTTTCACCATGCCGGATTCCCGGTTCAGCTGGTGGCTGGCGGCTGAAGGCACCACCAGTAGCGTGATTACGATACCCACGGTTGCCAGCGCCGCAATCAGCCAGAACAGGGCGTGCAGGCCGAGGGCGTTGGTGATAATAGGGCCCAGTACCATGGCAATGGCAAAAGTGATGCCAAAGCTGATGCCGATAAACGCCATCGCCTTGGTGCGGTTCTGTTCGCGGGTCAGATCGGAAAGCAGCGCCATCACGGCGGCGGCAATCGCGCCGGAACCCTGGAGCGCACGGCCGAGAATCACCCCCCAGATTGAGGTGGTGGTGGCGGCGATAATGCTGCCCAGCACGAAGACTAACAGGCCAAACACGATCAGCGGCTTACGGCCAATCCGGTCGGAAAGCAGGCCGAAGGGGATCTGGAAAACGGCCTGTGCAAGGCCGTAAATACCAATGGCGAGGCCAATCAGCGCCTCGCTGGCACCTTGCAGTGCCATACCGTAGGTGGTCAGCACCGGCAGGACCATAAACATGCCCAGCATTCTCAGGGAAAAAACGCTCCCCAGACCCCAGGTGGCACGCAGCTCGCCCGGCGTCATTTTATTGTCGTTCATTACACCCTCAATTCTTCCAGGCCTTACTCTGCAGGCACCAGGATAAAGGCTTGCCTGAAACGGCTTGCCTGTGTAAGCAAATGGTCAGATTTGTCTATTTTATGTGGCGGGGGAGGGCGGGTAAAACAATAGTTTCCAGTTAGTCGTAACAAAAAGAAAGGGCGCGAAATCGCGCCCTTAGCAGTGATGTAGCTTGCGCTTACCAGACGTAAGTCAGCAGGTCTTTCGAGGCCGGGGTCATAAAGTCGACCGACATCATCACGCTGAGCGCGGTGATAGCCACGATTGAGAACACAAACAGCTTACGTGCCCAAACGCGATCGTTTGAGGTTTTGTAACCTGACAGTGCCATACCCAGCCACCAGACGCTCACCGCTGCCGCAACCACCAGATACTTGTACCCGGCGTAGCCACCGAGGGTCAGCATCAGCGTGGCAATCATAAACGCCAGGATATAGAGCGTAATATGATTCTTGGCGACAGAGATACCTTTCACCACCGGCAGAACCGGAATGTTGGCAGCCTGGTAATCTTTAAAGCGGAAGATCGCAATCGCGTACGAGTGCGGCATCTGCCACAGGCTAAAGATCGCCAGCAGGATCAGCGCGCCGGCATCGAACTGGTTGGTCACCGCACAGTAACCGATCACCGGCGGTGCAGCGCCAGACAGGCTGCCGATCAGGGTGCCGTAGACGGAGTTGCGCTTCATGTACAGGCTGTAAACGCCGACATAAACCACGAAGCCCATCACCGCCAGCCACATAGCCAGCGGGTTTGCTCCGAAATACAGCATCGCGAAGCCAGCAATACCCAGTACGGTTGCATAAACCAGGCTTAATTTCGGAGAGATGAGGCCTTTAACCAGCACCCGATTCTTGGTTCTCTCCATCTTTTTGTCGATGTCACGGTCGATAAAGTTGTTGTAAACACAACCTGACGCGACCACCAGCGAGACGCCGACTAAGGTGAAGAGAAACAGGGAGTAATCAATGCTGCCTTTCGAAGCCAGCAGGAATCCCCCGATAACAGAAATTAAATTTCCGAAAATAATTCCTGGTTTTGTTACTTGCAGGTATTGCTTAATCATCACAGTAGCTCTGTTAGTGGGCCATCATATTGTAGTTGAGGTTCCACATGATCCATAGCGAGCCAACAACAACAATCAGGATGATAATTGCAGCAAAGACGATAGCGACCATGTTCCAGCCACCTTCTGACTTGCTGTCCAGGTGCAGGAAGTACTTCAGGTGAACAAACACCTGAACCACTGCACAGATCAGCACCACTGCCAGGATAGTGGCTTTAGAAGCGCCACCGTCCATCACCATCCAGAAGGGGATACCGGTCAGAATGATCGACAGCACAAAGCCGATCATGTATGACTTCACGCTGCCGTGAGATGCACCATGCTCAGTTGCAGAATGGCTCATTACATCACCCCCATCAGGTAAACAATGGTGAATACGCAGATCCACACCACGTCCAGGAAGTGCCAGAACAGGCTCAGGCACATAATACGGGTACGGTTGGTTGAGGTCAGGCCACGCTTAGACACCTGATACATCAGCACCAGCATCCAGATCAGACCTGAAGTCACGTGCAGACCGTGAGTCCCTACCAGCGTGAAGAAGGCTGACAGGAAGCCACTGCGGTCAGGACCAAAGCCCTCTTTGATCAGGTGATGGAATTCATAGATTTCCATCGCGATGAAGCCCAGACCAAACAGGAAGGTCAGCGCCAGCCAGCCCAGCACCGCACCTTTCTTCTCGTTGTTCATGTTGATGACTGCAAAACCATAGGTAATGGAGCTCAACAGAAGCAGTGCGGTTTCAACCAGTACAAACGGCAGTTCAAAAATATCTTTCCCTGCCGGGCCGCCAGCGACGTTGTTTACCATTACACCATAGGTAGCAAACAGCGTGGCGAAGATGATGCAGTCGCTCATCAGGTAGATCCAGAAGCCAAAGACTTTGTTGGCTCCTGCATCGTGATGCCCATGGTCCCCATGGGCGTCGTGGTGTTTAGTCAGAGTTTCAGTTGACATTTTTCAGGCCTGCTTTGCTAATTTCGTCAAAGTGCTGATTCTCGATTTTTTCGATCTCGGCAACAGGAACGTAGTAATCCACGTCTTCGTCAAAGCTCTTAACGATCCAGGATACGATCATGGCCACGAAGGACAGACCGAGCAGCCACCAGATATGCCAGATCGCAGCGAAACCAAATACCAGCGAGAAGAAGCCAATCACCACACCGGCGCCGCTGTTCTTAGGCATATGAATTTCGTCATAGTGCGCAGGTTTCTTATACGCTTCGCCTTTCTCTTTCATTTCCCAGAACGCATCACGTTCCTGGATTTCAGGGACAATAGCAAAGTTATAGAACGGCGGTGGTGAAGAGGTTGCCCACTCCAGCGTACGGCCGCCCCACGGGTCACCGGTCAGGTCACGGTTCAGTTCACGGTCACGTACGGAGACGTAGAACTGAATGGCCTGGCAGATAACGCCACAGGCGATCAGACCGGCACCACAGGCTGCAACAACCAGCATCGGGTGGAACTGAGGATCGATATCCTGGCTGATGCGACGGGTCATACCCATGAAGCCCAGCACGTACAGCGGCATAAAGGCGGTGAAGAAGCCGATAATCCAGAACCAGAACGCACGGATACCCCAGGTTTCATTCAGCGTGAAGCCGAACGCTTTCGGGAACCAGTAGGTCACACCAGCGAAGCAACCGAACACCACACCACCGATAATCACGTTATGGAAGTGGGCAATCAGGAACAGGCTGTTATGCAGAACGAAGTCCGCACCTGGTACGGCCAGCAGCACCCCGGTCATACCACCTACAGAGAAGGTGACCAGGAAGCCAACGGTCCACAGCATCGCAGAGTGCATCTGAATGCGGCCCTGATACATGGTGAACAGCCAGTTAAAGATTTTCACCCCGGTAGGAATGGCGATAATCATCGTCATAATACCGAAGAAGGCGTTAACGTTGGCGCCAGCACCCATGGTGAAGAAGTGGTGCAGCCATACGATGAAGGACAGGATGGTAATTACCACCGTTGCCCACACCAGAGAGGTGTAACCAAACAGACGTTTTTTCGAGAAGGTTGCAACAATCTCTGAGAACACACCGAAGACCGGCAGAACCAGGATGTACACTTCCGGATGTCCCCAAACCCAAATCAGGTTCACGTACATCATCATGTTGCCGCCCATATCATTGGTAAAGAAATGGAAACCAAGATAACGGTCAAGGGTCAGCAGAGCCAGGGTCACGGTGAGAACCGGGAACGCGGCGATGATCAGCACGTTGGTACACAGGGAAGCCCAGGTAAACACCGGCATTTTGAACATGGTCATGCCCGGCGCACGCATCTTCATGATGGTCACGAAGAAGTTGATACCGGTCAGGGTCGTACCAATACCGGAGAGCTGTAGACTCCATATCCAGTAGTCAACACCGACCCCCGGACTGTATTCCGCTCCCGAGAGTGGCGGATAAGCCAGCCAGCCGGTCTGTGCGAACTCGCCCACACCCAGTGACAGGTTAACCAGAACCACACCGACCGCGGTGAACCAGAAGCTCAGGTTGTTCAGGAACGGGTAGGCCACGTCGCGCGCGCCGATCTGCAGAGGAACAGCAATGTTCATCAGACCAACCACGAACGGCATCGCTACGAAGAAGATCATGATCACGCCATGGGCGGTGAAGATCTGGTCGTAGTGGTGCGGTGGTAGAATGCCCGCTTCACCCGCAGAGGCTAGCACCTGCTGGGTACGCATCATTACGGCATCGGCAAAGCCGCGCAGCAGCATGACGAAAGCCATAATGATGTACATGATACCGAGTTTTTTGTGGTCGACTGACGTCAGCCATTCGGTCCACAGATATTTCCACTTACCGAAGTAAGTCAGTGCGGCAACCAGTGCCAGGCCACCCAGGATGATGCCAGCCACGGTAACCATGATAATCGGTTCGTGATACGGCACTGCTTCCAGTGTTAATTTTCCTAACATCGTATTATTCCTCGGCTCCCGCGTGAGCGGAGTTGCTCATATCCATACCTTCATGGCCTTCGCCGTGAGACATGTCCATGCTTCCACCGTGGCTGGTCATAAACTGCCCAATAACGTCGCTGAACAGGCCAGGCTTCACGCTTGAGTAGTACGCCACTGGATTATTTTCGCTTGGTGCTGCCACCTTTTTGAAATCATCCATGGAGGCCAGTGCATCTGGTGACTGCTTCACTTTTGCTACCCACTGATCGAAGGTTGCTTCGTCAGGCGTTGCAATCGCTTTGAACTTCATACCAGAGAAGCCACGACCACTGAAGTTTGAGGAGATACCGTCAAAGGTGCCAGGTTCATTCGCAATCAGATGCAGTTTAGTCTGCATACCCGCCATAGCGTAAATCTGGCTACCGAGGGTTGGAATGAAGAAGGAGTTCATCACGGTGTTCGAGGTAATCTTGAAGCTCACCGGGCGGTTAGCCGGGAAAGCAATCTGGTTGACGGTCGCTATACCCTGTTCCGGGTAAATGAACAGCCATTTCCAGTCAAGCGACACTACTTCAATCTCGATCGGCTTGGCATCGTGCACCAGCGGCTTGCTTGGTTCCAGAGCGTGGGTTGATTTCCACGTCAAAATTCCAAGGAAAACAATGATTAAGATTGGAACAGTCCAGACCACGGCTTCAACTTTATTCGAGTGTGACCAGTTCGGGCTGTATTTGGCGTTAGTGTTAGAAGCCCGATATTTCCAGGCGAACACAACGGCCATCAGGACTGCGGGGATCACGACGATCATCATCAAGCCAAAGGCTGTCAGAATCAATGAACGCTGCTCCAGTGCAACCTGTCCTTTGGGATTTAACAACGCGCTATCGCAGCCACTAAGTAAAATAGTGCCTGCGATTAACGAGAAAATCCCCAAACTTTTATTGTATTTACTGAGTCTCATTTAACGACCTCAATGACAAGGGCTCTATTGTCGTTTAAGTGTGTGCGGCATTTTACGGGAAGGTTTATGGACTGTAAACCTGCAACAGGTTGTGTCAGCGGGGTGTTGACACCTTTTGCAAAGGCTATCACAGATGTTACTGGTAGTGACAAAATATGAATATTGGCAAGGGGTTGGCGCTAATATAACAAAAAACGATGAAAAAAAAGCCGCTAAAATCAGATACGCTATAACCAGACGGTTAATGCCCCAATTGTTTAACAAGTCCTTATCATTTGTGTGATATTTATTAACCTAAAACTGATTACGCACCGGTTTTTAATACTAATTTATCACACTTAATTCCCGCCAAAAATTTTCTTAAAGGGCACCTTCTGACCGAAAATTAAATTTCCAGCAGCGTTTTATGTTTGTTAACACAAACCTCGCTGCGGGGCGGGGCGCACGTTTTTTTCTCCTTAATTGTTAATGCCTTGTTGTAAAAACAAGGCATTAACAGCAACGATTGCGGCACCGGCGTCAGGACTGAGGCTGCTGTGGCACCGTTTTTTGCGCCCGGTAATCCATTACCGTTCCCGCAACAATGGCGGCCAGCAACAGGACGATACCCGCTTCAAACAGCAGCGAACTGAGGGCATCAGCCGCCAGTACGCCAGACGCACCAAGTGCCAACAGCACCAGCCAGATGGCCAGCAGCAGACAGCCCAGCGCCAGCCCGCGGGTGGCCCAACGGTAACCGGCAGCAAACGACGTCCGCGGCTGAAAGGCGTTACCGCTCGCCGCCTGTTCCAGCGTTGAGCGGCAGGCGGCGAGCAGCAGCAACCCCGGCAGGGCGGCGATGACCGAGAAAGCATAAAATGTCGGCCAGCCCCAGCCGGCCACAAACCAGCCTGCCACCGGGCCAACGTAGACGCGGCCCACCGCTGACAGCGCCGAAAGCAGCGCAAACTGTGTGGCAGAGAAAGAGCGGTTGCACAAGGTCATCAGCAGGGCGACAAACGCCGCGGTGCCCATGCCGCCGCACAGGTTTTCTACCGTCACCGCTGCTGCCATGCTGTACAGATGCCTGTCGGTAACGGCCAGGATCCAGTAACCGAGGTTAGAGACGGCCTGCAACAGGCCAAACAGCATTAACGCACGGAACAGGCTCAGCCGCTGCATCAACAGGCCGCCGGCCAGCGCGCCGATAATGGTCGCCACCAGCCCCAGCGTTTTATTAACCAGGCCCACGTCGCCGGCATCGAAGCCCACGCCCCGGATCAGGAAAATGGTGGTCAGGCTGGCGGCAAAGGCATCGCCGAGTTTATACAGCACAATCAGCGACAGGATCAGCCAGGCGTTGTTGCGGTTAAAGAAATCGCGCAGCGGCGCGACCACTGCCGCCTCAAGCGTGCGCGGACGCTCAATCCTGTCATCGGGTTCTTTCGCCAGCAGGGTGGCGATCACGCCGGGCACCATCATCGCGGCCATCAGCCACCAGATTGCCTGCCAGCCGAGGAAGCGGTCCGCCAGCCACAGCGCCAGGCCACCGGAGACCAGCATCGCCAGGCGATAGCCCAGCACGCTGATCGCCGCACCGCTGCCGCGTTCTTCCGCCGGCAAGACGTCGGTTTTCCAGGCATCGAAAACAATATCCTGTGAGGCAGAGCAGAACGCGACCAGCACCGCCAGCGCGGCCAGCAGCGTTAAATCACGAGAGGGCTGCATAAAGCCCATCAGTGCAATACCGACGATTAACAGCAGCTGGGTGATCAGCAGCCAGCCACGACGACGCCCAAGAAACGGCGGCGTATAGCGATCCATCAACGGTGACCAGAGAAACTTAAAGACGTAGGCCTGGCCTACCAGAGAGAAGAAACCGATGGTTTTGATATCGATATTTTCGACGGCCATCCATGCCTGTAGGGTGCCGGAGGTGAGCGCCAGCGGCAGGCCGGAAGCAAAACCCAGTAACAGAAGCAGGGCGGAGTTACGCCGGGTAAAGATGTGCAGATAATGGCTGGGCATAAGGGCCTTATGACAGCCCGGCATCCTGCCGGGCTGAAAAGTGATTAACGGGTGTTCTGCTTGATGAACTCGCTGACGCTGGTGTCCTGTGCCATATCAGAGATCACGTCGCCGAGCGTGGCGTTAACCGCATTGGTGATTTTCTCGTTGCTCGCGCTCAGCGCGCCTTCAACGCTATAGACCTGGCGGTAGTTTTTCACCTGCTTGTTGCCATTTTTCGCCGTGGCAATGATCGAAATGTCCGCTTTAGTGGTGATGCTGTAGCGCAGGTTACCCTGGGTCACATCAGCGTACAGGTTGTTCACAACGATCTGCAGATCGACAGCACCGTTCGGGCCAATCATATAACCGCGGGCGGTCATCTGCTTCTCCAGCGTCTCCTGCAGCAGGAAGCGCAGATCGCGTGAAGGCGTCAGCGTCACCAGCTGGCCATCGCGGTTGATTTTAGCCAGCGCCTGATCGCTGCGCTGATCGGCACCGTTGATGCTGACTGTGACGCCCATCAGGCCCGGATCCTGCTGGGGCAGCTTAATTTTTGGTGAAACTTCAAGGGTATTACTGCTGGTTGCACAGCCAGCCAGAACGAACATGGCCAGCAGAGGGAAGATGAATTTTTTTAACATGCTTATTTTCTCGGTTTCATAAGGTGTAGTGCTGACAAAACTGCGGCCATCATAACACTGCCTGTCAGCAGGGGAAGAGCTGATCGCGCGTAAATTCATCGCGTTGGCCGTTTTTCAGACGTGTCTGCGCCGGGTTTTTTGACTGCGCGGCGGGGATTACGTTGCACCCGCCGCTGTGAAAATTTTCCGCTGCTGCGAAAATTTCGGTAAAGTGCGACGGTTATACTGAAAAACCAACTAATATTGAATGAGATGGGGCACCGCTCTGAATCTGAGGAGTCCGGGTATGATGCGTGAACAAATAGAAGAAAAGCTACGTACGGCATTTTCACCGCTGCACCTTGAGGTCCATGACGAAAGCTACCGGCACAATGTTCCTGCGGGGGCGGAGAGCCATTTTAAAGTGATCATTGTCAGCGACAGCTTTAATGGACAGCGCTTCCTGGCACGTCACCGTGCCATCTATGGCGTGCTGGCGGACGAGCTGGCCGGCAGCGTCCATGCGCTGGCGTTGCACAGCTACACTGATAAAGAGTGGCAAGGTCTGCAGGATACCGTACCTGCCTCTCCAAACTGTCGCGGCGCGGGCACGCTGGCCTGATTTCGCATACGAATTAAACAAACGGCCTGCGGGCCGTTTTCTTGTTTCTGGGCGCAGTTGGCATCTGCTGCAGCAATTTCTTGCGGTTTTACCTTAAAAATGTAAAAAGTAGCCTGTTTAGAGGGGAGGTGTCGCCTCGACTCGCTTTGACGTTGCAGCTATAATGCGCGTCTAATTTTTTTCCGGAATGTCTTCGGGACGCTTCTGCGTAACAGGGAACGCGGTTCTGACATCAGAAGCCGTCCCGGTTCTTAGACCGACGCTGTTCAGGGTGCCTGCACCCGTGGACAGGGCCAGTCTGAAGTCGACCGAGCACGTGATTTTTTGAGGTAATAAGATGCAAGTTTCAGTAGAAACAACTCAGGGCCTGGGCCGTCGCGTAACGATTACCATCGATAAAGATGTGATCGCCACTGCGGTTAAAAACGAGCTGGTTAACGTTGCTAAGAAAGTACGCATCGACGGTTTCCGTAAAGGAAAAGTGCCGATGACCGTGGTTGCACAGCGTTACGGCGCCTCTGTTCGCCAGGACGTGCTGGGCGATCTGATGCAGCGCGGTTTTGTTGACGCGATCATCAAAGATAAAATTAACCCGGCCGGTGCGCCAAACTACGTACCAGGCGCCTACACCGAAGGTGAAGACTTCACCTTCACCGCCGAGTTTGAAGTGTATCCGGAAGTTGAGCTGCAGGGTCTGGACGCTATCGAAGTTGAAAAACCGGTAGTTGAAGTGACCGATGCCGACGTCGACACCATGCTGGACACGCTGCGTAAGCAGCAGGCAACCTGGAAAGAGACCGATGCTGCTGCGACCGCTGAAGATCGCGCGACCATCGATTTCACCGGTTCTGTTGACGGCGAAGAGTTTGAAGGCGGCAAAGCCTCTGACTTCGTGCTCGCAATGGGCCAGGGTCGTATGATCCCAGGCTTCGAAGAGGGCATTACCGGTCGTAAAGCTGGTGAAACCTTCACCATCGACGTCAACTTCCCGGACGATTACCACGCTGAAAACCTGAAAGGGAAAGCGGCGAAGTTCGAAATCGTGCTGAAGAAAGTTGAAGAGCGCGAGCTGCCAGAGTTCACCGAAGAGTTCATCAAGCGTTTCGGCGTGGAAGATGGTTCTGTGGCTGGCCTGCGTACCGAAGTACGCAAGAACATGCAACGTGAGCTGAAAGGCGCCGTGCGTAACCGCGTGAAGACTCAGGCGATCGACGGTCTGGTGAAAGCCAACGATATCGACGTTCCTGCTGCGCTGATCGATGGTGAAATCGACGTGCTGAAGCGTCAGGCTGCACAGCGTTTTGGTGGCAACGAGAAGCAGGCGCTGGAGCTTCCACGCGAGCTGTTCGAAGAGCAGGCTAAACGCCGCGTTGTTGTTGGCCTGCTGCTGGGTGAAGTGATTCGTACCCACGAGCTGAAAGCTGACGAAGATCGTGTTAAAGCGCTGATCGAAGAGATGGCTTCGGCTTACGAAGATCCATCAGAAGTGATCGAGTTCTACAGCAAAAATACCGAGCTGATGAACAACATGCGTAACGTTGCTCTGGAAGAGCAGGCTGTTGAAGCCGTGCTGGAAAAAGCCAAAGTGACCGAAAAAGAGACCAACTTCCAGGAACTGATGAACCAGACCCAAACGGCCTGATTCTCCGAACCGGTAGTGTGATCCAAGCCCGCGTCCTTTGGTCGCGGGCTTTTGCATTTCAGAGCGTTACAGCGCACTGCTTTTTTTGACGATTTGCTCATTTAATCTGCAAATTATCGTCTGAGCCACTTTTCCTGGTTAGCAGTTAATAAAAACGTTGTTATGCTTGAAATAGCCGATACAAATCCCCAAATTGTAACAACGAAGTCATCAGGCCCGATGACTCTGTGGACGCGTCGGGTGGAAGGCCTGGGCACATCGTGTCCCCGAACGCTCTTACGTAGAATCGCTACAGAGTGTATTGCCAAATGAAATTTATCCAGGAGACGGTAATGTCATACAGTGGCGAACGTGAACAAATGGCACCCCATATGGCTTTAGTGCCGATGGTAGTCGAACAAACCTCTCGTGGAGAGCGTTCTTACGACATTTACTCGCGCCTGCTCAAAGAGCGCATTATTTTCCTGACCGGTCAGGTCGAAGACCATATGGCCAACCTGATCGTGGCGCAGATGCTGTTCCTGGAAGCGGAAAATCCGGAAAAGGATATCCATCTCTATATTAACTCGCCGGGTGGCGTGATCACCGCAGGGATGTCTATTTATGACACCATGCAGTTTATCAAACCCGACGTCAGCACCATCTGTATGGGCCAGGCCTGCTCAATGGGCGCGTTCCTGCTGACCGCCGGCGCGAAAGGTAAGCGCTACTGCCTGCCAAACTCACGTGTGATGATCCACCAGCCGCTGGGTGGTTTCCAGGGACAGGCGTCAGACATTGATATCCATGCCCGTGAAATCATCAAGACCAAACAGATGATGAACGAGTTGATGGCGAAGCACACGGGTCAGAGTATCGAAACGATTGAGCGTGACACCAACCGCGATCGCTTCCTGTCGGCCAGCGAAGCCGTTGAGTATGGCTTAGTGGATTCTGTGCTGGCACAGCGTAACTGATTATTTGCCGGATCGACGTTGCAGAGCAGAGCCGCCGCGACTGGCGGCCTGTCTCATTGAGTCCGATCGGGGTTTTAGGGGGAGTGAATGACTGAAAAACGCAAAGACGGTTCAGGGAAGCTGCTGTACTGCTCTTTTTGCGGCAAAAGCCAGCATGAAGTGCGCAAGCTGATTGCCGGCCCGTCAGTGTACGTTTGCGATGAGTGCGTTGAACTCTGCAACGACATTATCCGCGAAGAGATTAAGGAAGTGGCGCCGCACCGCGAGCGTAACTCCCTGCCGACGCCGCATGAAATCCGCCACCACCTGGATGACTACGTCATCGGCCAGGAGCGGGCGAAAAAGGTGCTGGCGGTGGCGGTATATAACCACTACAAGCGCCTGCGCAACGGCGATACCAGCAACGGCATCGAGCTGGGCAAAAGTAACATTCTGCTGATCGGGCCGACCGGCAGCGGTAAAACGCTGCTGGCGGAAACGCTGGCGCGGCTGCT
>NZ_JRZZ01000010.1:68059-132162 GCF_002865965.1 Erwinia sp. B116 | reverse complement strand
CCTGCGGCTCTGCAGGTTTCTGTTCAGCCGCAACTTCTTCAACGACAGCCGGTTTTTCCTCAGCGGCAAACAGCTTTTTCAGGCCGTTAACGAAGCGGCTAAACAGGCCAGGCTGCGCAGCAGCGGCCGGAGCCGTTGCAGCAGTGGCAACCTCTGCTTTAGTGCTCAGCGCTTCTTCTGCCGGTACTTCCTGTGGCAGCGGTGGGGCATCCGGCATCACGAAGGCGGCCAGTGCAGGCTGCTCAGGGCGTTTACGTTCGGCGTGCTCTTCTTCAGACGGCAGCGCCATTTCTGCTTCATGCAGTTTTGGCAGATGATAGCTCAGCGTCTGCGTCTCTTCACCGTTGCGCACGCGCAGTACGGAGAAGTGCGGGGTCTGCATCTGATCGTTTGGTACGATGATCGCGCGCACGCCGCCCTGGCGTTTCTCAATTGCACTGACCGCTTCACGTTTTTCGTTCAGCAGGTACGATGCAATCTGCACCGGCACAATCGCGTGGACTTCTTTGGTGTTCTCTTTCAGCGCTTCTTCTTCAATCAGACGCAGAATAGAGAGTGACAGCGACTCGTTATCACGAATGGTGCCGGTACCGCTGCAGCGTGGGCAGACGTGATGGCTGGACTCACCCAGTGACGGGCTGAGGCGCTGGCGTGACATCTCCAGCAGGCCAAAGCGGGAAATGTGGCTGATCTGGATGCGGGCACGGTCCTGACGCACGGCCTCACGCAGACGGTTTTCCACCGCACGCTGGTGGCGCACCGGGGTCATATCGATAAAGTCGATAACGATCAGGCCACCAAGGTCACGCAGACGCAGCTGACGTGCGATCTCGTCGGCGGCTTCCAGGTTGGTGTTGTACGCCGTCTCTTCGATATCGCCACCGCGGGTTGCGCGGGCGGAGTTGATGTCGATGGCGGTCAGCGCTTCGGTGCTGTCGATCACGATAGAACCGCCGGATGGCAGGCGAACTTCACGCTGGAATGCCGACTCGATCTGCGATTCGATCTGATAGTGGCTGAACAGCGGGATTTCACCGGTGTACAGTTTGATTTTGCTGCTGAAGTCCGGGCGGCCCAGCGCGGCGATATGCTGACGCGCCAGCTCCAGTACCTTCGGGTTATCGATCAGGATCTCACCGATGTCCTGACGCAGATAGTCGCGGAAGGCGCGAACAATCACGTTGCTCTCCTGATGGATCAGGAAAGGAGCAGGGCGGCTGTCGGCGGCTTTCTTAATCGCGTCCCAGTGCTTCAGGCGGAAGCTTAAGTCCCACTGCAGCGCTTCGGCAGATTTACCGACGCCTGCGGTGCGCACGATCAGGCCCATGCCATCCGGCAGCTGCAGGTCGGACAGGGCTTCTTTCAGATCGGTGCGGTCGTCACCTTCGATACGGCGTGAGATACCGCCAGCACGCGGGTTGTTGGGCATCAGCACCAGATAGCTGCCGGCGAGACTGATAAAGGTGGTCAGCGCAGCGCCTTTGTTGCCACGTTCTTCTTTATCAATCTGAACGATCACTTCCTGACCTTCACGCAGCACATCCTTAATATTCGGGCGGCCGTGTGCGGAGTAATTAGCAGGGAAGTATTCGCGGGAAATTTCTTTCAGAGGTAGGAAACCGTGCCGGTCAGCGCCGTAGTCTACAAAAGCGGCTTCAAGGCTGGGTTCAATGCGGGTGATCTTGCCTTTATAAATATTGGCTTTCTTCTGTTCGTGTCCAGGGCTTTCGATATCCAGATCGTACAGACGTTGTCCATCCACCAGGGCAACACGCAACTCTTCCTGCTGAGATGCGTTTATCAACATTCTTTTCATCGTAACTTACTCATTATTCTTACATTAGGGACAAAGCTGCGGGCAAAGTAACGCTGGACGCTATAAACCGATGGCCCCGTGTCTTATCGCAAAGCCGTCAACCTCCCGGATGTCGGCTGCTCAAGGGGCGCAAAATCTCGGTTGCCTGTTTTTCATATGGAAAAACAGCGCATTCAAGGGGGGGAACCGCCAGTAGAATACCAGGTGAACCAATCCCGTTGTGTGTCCAGGCTGCAACCCGCAGCCCGCTAAATGCCTGATGGTTCACTACGTCTTACGCCATTGCTGCGTGATATGAACTATCCGGCAAAATTTTGTTCACAAGCTTTCGCATAAAAAACGGAATCATTATTCCATTGCTACACTTGTGATCGCAAGGTGACTTTCTCCGCGATGAGAAGTTTCTCTCAGCTTTTAGAGCGAACTGCAGTGCTTTTCAGCAGATTGCCTAAAAACCGGTCACAACTTCCTGCGGCGACCGTCACTGCCAGTTAAGCACAGAAAAAGATGTGGCGCTATCACTGCTGGCTATTTAGAATCGCCAACCATGAAAACCAATACTCCAGCCGTACAGTATGTTGCCATTTCCGCTGATGAAGCGGGGCAGCGCATCGATAACTTTTTACGCACCCAGTTAAAAGGTGTGCCGAAAAGCATGATTTACCGCATCCTGCGCAAAGGCGAGGTGCGGGTGAACAAAAAACGCATTAAACCGGAATATAAGCTGGAGGCCGGCGACGAGGTGCGCATTCCGCCGGTTCGGGTGGCAGAACGTGAAGAGGAGGCGGTCTCGCCTAAGCTGGCCAAGGTCGCGGCGCTGACCGCAGCCATCCTCTATGAAGATGACCACATTCTGGTGCTGAATAAGCCGTCAGGCACCGCGGTACATGGCGGCAGCGGGCTCAGCTTTGGCGTGATTGAGGGCCTGCGGGCGCTGCGGCCGGAGGCGCGCTTCCTTGAACTGGTGCATCGTCTGGATCGTGATACCTCCGGCATTCTGCTGGTGGCGAAAAAACGTTCCGCACTGCGTTCGCTGCACGAACAGCTGCGGGAAAAGGGCATGCAGAAAGACTACCTGGCGCTGGTCAGCGGACAGTGGCCGTCGCACGTCAAATCGGTGCGCGCGCCGCTGTTGAAAAATATTCTGCAAAGCGGCGAGCGGATAGTGAAGGTCAGCGCCGAAGGGAAACCCTCGGAAACCCTGTTTAAAGTGGAAGAGCGCTACGAAGTGGCAACGCTGGTTAAGGCCAGCCCGGTGACCGGGCGCACCCATCAGATCCGCGTCCACACCCTGCACGCCGGCCATCCGATCGCGTTTGACGATCGCTACGGTGAAGCCGGCTTCGATCAGCAACTGGGCGGCACCGGCCTCAAGCGTCTGTTCCTGCACGCGGCAGCGCTGAAATTCACGCATCCGGGCAGCGGCGAAGAGATGCGGGTCGAAGCACCGCTGGATGATGAGCTGAAACGCTGCCTCGCGGTGCTGCGCAACAGGAGCAAGGCGTAACGCTGCCTAGCCGTGCTGCGCAACGGGAGCAAGGCGTAACGCTGCCTCGCGGTGCTGCGCAATAAGAGCAAGACGTAATGCTGCCTCGCGCAATAAGAGCACCGCGTAATGCTGACTCGCCGCACTGCGCAATAAGCGCAATATTTTACACTGACTCTGGCCTGCCGTAATGGCAGGCTGGTTTCCTCGTTGCCGCTGCCCTGGCTGGATCGTCATTCCCTCCTGAGCAGGCTCTCACCGCATCAGCCGTAGACGCTCGTCGGGTCTGCGTGGCTGAACCGTTCCTGACCCCGGTGCCTGAGCCTGCGGTTTCAGGGCGCAGGGCGTTCAGCTCACGCCAGCGGATCTACTCCGGCATTACGTAGCATTTCCGCCAGTGCGATCAGCGGCAGGCCGACCAGCGTGTTCGGATCGCGGCCGGATAAGCGCTCAAACAGCGTAATCCCCAACCCTTCACTCTTAAAGCTGCCCGCGCAGTTGAGCGGCTGCTCCAGCGCAACGTAGCGGGCTATTTCCGCGTCGCTCAGCGGGCGGAAATCGACGCTGAATGGCTCAACCCGGCTCTGCACGCTGCCGTCGCGGCTGTCGAACAGCGCCAGTCCGGTATAAAACACCACGCTGTTGCCGCTGGCGGCGCGCAGTTGTGCGCGGGCATTCTCCTCGGTGTGGGGCTTGCCGCAGATCGCGCCGTTAAGCACGCAAACCTGGTCTGAACCCACAATCAGGCTATCGGGGAAAGCTTCCTTCAGCGCACGGGCTTTAGCGATCGCCAGCCGGAGCACCAAATCCTCAGCAGACTCACTGGGATGAGGCGTTTCGTCAGTTGACGGGGCGGCGGTGGTAAACGGCAGCTGAAGCTTTGCCAGCAGGGCCTGACGATAGGGTGAAGTGGACGCTAACACCAGTTGTCGCATAATTTTTTCCAGAATCTATAGCGTAACAGTGGCAGGCATTTTAAACTATGCGCCGCACTGGATGCGAATCATGGGTGAAAGATGTCGTTTTACGGCCTTTTTCTTTGACTCTATGTCGTTACAAAGTTAATATGCGCGCCCTATGCAAAAGGTAAAATTACCCCTGTCTCTCGACTTAGTACGTACTGCTCAAAAACGCCTGGACTACCAGGGTGTTTACACCCCTGCTCAGGTTGAGCGTATTGCCGAGTCAGTAGTCAGTGTGGACAGCGATGTAGTATGCGCGATGTCGTTCGCGATTGACCCACAGCGTCTGGCAGTACTGGAAGGTACCGCTGAAGTTTCCGTTACGCTGTGTTGCCAACGCTGCAACAAGACGTTTGCTCACGAGGTCCACGTATCGTACTGTTTCAGCCCGGTCGTCACCGACGAGCAGGCAGAAGCTCTACCGGAAGCGTACGAGCCGATCGACGTCAACGAGTTTGGCGAAACCGATCTGCTGGCAATGGTTGAAGATGAAATCATCCTCGCCCTGCCTGTCGTTCCGGTGCATGATTCTGAACACTGTGAAGTGTCCGAGGCGGACATGGTGTTTGGTCAACTGCCTGCAGAGGCGGAAAAACCGAATCCATTTGCCGTATTAGCCAGTTTAAAGCATAAGTAATAGGAGTAAGGTCCATGGCCGTACAACAGAATAAACCAACCCGTTCCAAGCGTGGCATGCGTCGTTCGCACGATGCTCTGACCACTGCAACTCTTTCCGTAGACAAAGTTTCAGGCGAAACTCATCTGCGTCACCACATCACTGCGGATGGTTACTACCGCGGTCGCAAGGTCATCACTAAGTAATTCCGCGGATTTAACGCGGTACTACTTTGACACGATTGACCCTGGCGATAGATGCCATGGGCGGGGATTTCGGTCCCTGCGTGACAGTGCCTGCGGCAATGCAGGCACTGGCGTCTAATCCGCATCTGCACCTCCTTCTGGTCGGCGACCCCGACGTCATCTCGTCATCCCTTGCAAAAACTGATTCTGCCCTGCGGGCACGTCTGCAAATTATTGCTGCCGAGTCGGTTATTGCCAGTGATGCCAGACCGGCTCAGGCGATCCGCGCCAGTCGCGGTTCGTCGATGCGCATCGCGCTGGAGCAGGTAAAAGAGGGGCACGCCGCGGCCTGCATCAGCGCAGGCAACACCGGCGCGCTGATGGGGCTGGCGAAACTGTTGCTCAGGCCGTTAGACGGCATTGAACGTCCGGCGTTGATGACGGTGTTGCCGCATCAGCAGCAGGGCCGCACGGTGGTACTCGATTTAGGGGCCAACGTGGAATCCGACAGTGCCATGCTGGTGCAGTTTGCCGTTATGGGGGCGGTGATGGCTGAAGAAGTCCTGTCAATCACCAATCCCAGAGTGGCCCTGCTCAATATTGGCCAGGAAGAGACTAAAGGGTTAGATTCGATTCGCGGCGCGGCGGCTATACTGCGGCAGTCGCCGACGATTAACTATATTGGATACCTCGAAGGCAACGATCTTCTTACCGGAAAGACCGACGTGCTGGTCTGCGATGGCTTTGTGGGCAACGTCACGTTGAAAACAATGGAAGGCGTGGTAAGAATGTTCCTTTCGCTGTTGAAATCACAGGGCGAAGGTAAAAAAAAGGCGTGGTGGTTGAGAATTATTGGACGCTGGCTACAGAAACGTCTGGCGAAGAAATTCGGCCACCTCAACCCCGACCAGTACAATGGCGCCTGTCTGTTAGGATTACGCGGCACGGTGATTAAGAGTCACGGTGCTGCCAATCAACGCGCGTTTACCGTGGCGATAGAACAGGCAGTGCAGGCGGTGCGGCGGCAAGTTCCCGAGCGGATTGCCGCCCGCCTTCAGGCTGTATTACCTAAGAGTGACTGAGCGTACATGTATACGAAGATTATCGGTACGGGCAGCTATCTGCCCGAGCAGGTGCGGACTAACGCCGATCTGGAAAAAATGGTGGAAACAACGGACGAGTGGATTGTCACCCGTACCGGGATCCGTGAGCGTCGTATTGCCGGCCCGGATGAAACCGTCGCCACCATGGGCTTCCACGCCGCCGAGCGCGCGCTGGAAATGGCCGGTGTGGATAAAAATGACGTTGGCCTGATCGTGGTGGCCACCACCTCATCCAGCCATGCGTTTCCGAGTTCAGCCTGCATGATCCAGCAGATGCTGGGAATTGATGATGCCGCCTCTTTTGACCTGGCAGCGGCCTGCGCGGGCTTTACCTACGCGCTGAGCGTGGCCGATCAGTACATTAAAAACGGCGCGGTGAAAAATGCGCTGGTGATCGGTGCCGACGTGCTGGCACGCATGCTCGATCCGAACGATCGCGGCACGATCATTCTGTTTGGCGATGGCGCGGGAGCGGTGGTACTGGGTGCCAGCGAAGAGCAGGGCATTATCTCCACGCACCTGCACGCTGACGGCCGCTATGGTCAGCTGCTGACCCTGCCGAATCAGGATCGTGAACATCAGGATACGCCATCCTATGTCACCATGGCCGGTAATGAAGTGTTCAAGGTTGCCGTAACCGAACTGGCGCACATCGTCGATGAGACGCTGACGGCAAATAACCTTGACCGTTCTGCCGTCGACTGGCTGGTGCCGCACCAGGCTAACCTGCGCATTATCAGCGCCACCGCCCGCAAGCTGGGTATGGACATGGATAAAGTAGTGGTGACCCTCGATCGCCACGGCAATACCTCTGCCGCTTCCGTGCCAACGGCGCTGGATGAAGCGGTACGCGATGGCCGTATTCAGCGCGGTCAGCTGATTCTGCTGGAAGCCTTTGGTGGCGGGTTCACCTGGGGTTCCGCGCTGGTTCGCTTCTGATTAACAGGAAATGATGATGACGCAATTTGCAATGGTCTTCCCGGGACAGGGATCGCAGTCGGTCGGCATGCTGGCCGAACTGGCCGCTGAACATCCGCTGGTGGAACAGACTTTCGCCGAAGCTTCTGACGCGCTGGGCTACGATCTGTGGCAGCTGGTGCAGCAGGGTCCTGCTGAAGAACTGAACAAAACCTGGCAAACGCAGCCGGCTTTACTGGCTGCATCTGTTGCCATTTTCCGCGTTTGGCAGGAAAAAGGCGGAAAAGCGCCGTCAATGCTTGCAGGCCACAGCCTGGGTGAGTACAGTGCGCTGGTTTGTGCCGGGGTGATCGCGTTTGCTGATGCGATTAAGCTGGTAGAACTGCGCGGTAAACTGATGCAGGAAGCCGTTCCGGAAGGAACGGGTGCCATGCAGGCGATTATTGGCCTCGATAACGCGTCGATCGTCAAAGCCTGCGAAGAGTCTGCACAGGGGCAGGTGGTGTCACCGGTGAACTTTAACTCACCGGGTCAGGTGGTGATTGCCGGCAATAAAGAAGCCGTTGAGCGTGCCGGTGCCGCCTGTAAGGCTGCCGGCGCCAAACGTGCACTGCCGCTGCCGGTTAGCGTGCCGTCACACTGTGCGCTGATGAAACCCGCCGCCGACAAACTGGCGGAGGCGCTGCTGCAGCTGACCTTTAACGCGCCGCAGTTCCCGGTCGTCAACAACGTTGACGTACAGTGCGAAACCTCTGGCGAGGCGATTCGCAGCGCGCTGGTGCGTCAGCTGTACAGCCCGGTGCGCTGGACGGAGTGCGTAGAATTTATGGCCCGGCAGGGCGTGACATCGCTGCTGGAAGCGGGTCCGGGCAAGGTGTTGACCGGTCTGACAAAACGTATTGTTGACACACTGACGGCGGCGGCGGTAAACGATCCGGCCAGCCTGTCTGCAGCGCTTGAGCAATAAACGAGGAATAACATGAATTTCGAAGGTAAAATTGCGCTGGTAACCGGCGCAAGTCGCGGCATTGGCCGTGCTATCGCGGAAACGCTGGTCGCTAAAGGTGCCAAAGTTGTCGGCACCGCCACCAGCCAGAGCGGCGCTGATGCCATCAGCGAGTATCTGGGTGACAACGGCAAAGGGCTGTTGCTCAACGTCACTGACGCGGCTTCGATTGACAGCGTCTTAGAAAATATTCGCAGCACATTTGGCGAAGTGGATATTTTAGTCAATAATGCAGGCATCACGCGTGACAATCTTCTGATGCGCATGAAAGATGATGAGTGGCAGGATATCCTGGACACCAATCTGACTTCCGTATTCCGTCTGTCAAAAGCGGTAATGCGTGCGATGATGAAGAAACGCGCGGGCCGGATTATTACCATTGGCTCCGTCGTTGGAACAATGGGTAATGCGGGCCAGGCAAACTACGCGGCAGCAAAAGCGGGTTTGATTGGCTTTAGCAAGTCACTGGCGCGTGAAATCGCGTCACGTGGCATTACCGTTAACGTTGTGGCACCTGGTTTCATTGAAACCGACATGACGCGTGCGTTGAGCGAAGATCAGCGTGCGGGCATTCTGGCGGAAGTGCCTGCGGGTCGCCTTGGCGATGCGCAGGAAATCGCCAATGCTGTAGCATTTTTAGCCTCTGACGAGGCGGCGTACATCACAGGTGAGACGCTGCACGTCAATGGCGGAATGTACATGGTTTAATAATCACGAAAATCATTTGCGTTATTTGCGGCAATGGCCGCAAAATAGCGTAAAATCGTGGTTGGAACAGCCGGGATTTAGTTGCATCTTTTTCAACATTTTATACACTACGAAAACCATCGCGAAAGCGAGTTTTGATAGGAAATTTAATAGTATGAGCACTATCGAAGAACGCGTTAAGAAAATCATTGGCGAGCAGCTGGGCGTTAAGCAGGAAGAAGTTGTGAACACTGCCTCTTTTGTTGAAGATCTGGGCGCTGATTCTCTTGATACCGTTGAGCTGGTAATGGCTCTGGAAGAAGAGTTCGATACCGAGATTCCGGACGAAGAAGCTGAGAAAATCACTACTGTTCAGGCTGCTATTGATTACATCAATGGTCACCAGGCATAAGTGAACATCTCCAGGCGGTCATTCGACCGCCTGAGTTTTATCTGAACATCCCACATCCTGTCCTTTTTTCCCTCCCTGGAGGACGAACGTGTCTAAGCGTCGTGTAGTTGTGACCGGTCTTGGCATGTTGTCTCCTGTCGGCAATACCGTAGAGTCCACCTGGAATGCTCTTGTTGCCGGTCAGAGTGGCATCAGCCCGATCGACCATTTTGATACCAGTGCCTATGCAACCCGTTTTGCCGGTCTGGTAAAGGATTTTAACTGTGACGATTTCATCTCGCGTAAAGATCAGCGCAAGATGGACGCCTTTATTCAATATGGCGTCGTTGCAGGCATTCAGGCCATGCAGGATTCCGGCCTGGTCATTACTGACGAGAACGCCGAACGTGTGGGTGCTGCTATTGGCTCCGGAATTGGCGGCCTGGGTCTGATTGAAGAGAATCACGCGTCACTGGTTAACGGTGGCCCGCGTAAAATCAGCCCGTTCTTTGTTCCCTCAACCATCGTTAATATGGTTGCCGGACACCTGACCATCATGTTTGGCATGAAAGGTCCCAGTATTTCTATCGCTACCGCCTGTACGTCTGGCGTGCATAACATCGGCCACGCTGCGCGTATTATCGCCTACAACGATGCCGATGTGATGCTGGCCGGCGGAGCGGAAAAAGCCAGTACGCCGCTTGGCGTGGGTGGCTTTGGCGCGGCGCGCGCACTGTCGACCAATAACGATAATCCGCAGGCGGCCAGCCGCCCGTGGGACAAAGATCGTGACGGCTTCGTGCTGGGTGACGGAGCGGGTCTGCTGGTACTGGAAGAGTACGAGCACGCCAAACAGCGCGGCGCGAAAATCTATGCCGAAATCGTCGGCTTTGGTATGAGCAGCGATTCCTACCATATGACCTCACCGCCTGAAAATGGCGCCGGTGCGGCACTGGCGATGGTCAACGCGCTGAAAGATGCGCAGCTGAAACCTGAACAGATCGGTTATATCAACGCGCACGGTACCTCAACCCCGGCCGGTGATAAAGCGGAAACGCAGGCGGTTAAGTCGGTGTTTGGTGAGTCAGCCAGCACGGTGCTGGTCAGCTCAACCAAGTCGATGACCGGCCACCTGTTAGGGGCGGCGGGCGCGGTAGAGTCGATTTTTACCATTCTGGCCCTGCGCGACCAGATCGTTCCGCCGACCATCAATCTGGACAATCCGGACGAAGGCTGTGACCTCGACTTTGTGCCGCACACCGCGCGTAAAGTTGAAAACATGGAATATGCCCTGTGCAACTCCTTTGGTTTCGGCGGCACTAACGGCTCGCTGATTTTCCGTAAGATTTGATGCTGAAGCAGTAACAACAGTGAGGCCCGCTTTCTAGCGGGCCTTTTTTTTAGCGCAGGCGCACCGGCCGCCCCCTCAGGCAGTTTCAGATGATTCTGTCGGCATTGGCAGGTAATCTGGCTGACATTCGGATAGCGGGAAGCAGGCATAATGTGGATTAACGGTATACGGCAGCAGACGATCGAGGCCAGCGATCGGGCGGTACAGTTTGGCGACGGCTGTTTCACCACCGCGCGCGTCAGGCAGGGGCAGGTAGAGTGGCTGGAGGCGCATCTGCAGCGGCTGCAGCAGGGCTGTGAACGGCTGCTGATCGCCGATGTCGACTGGGCGGCGCTGCGGTCTGAAATGATCGCCGCCAGCGCCACGCTGGCAGACGGCGTGCTAAAGGCAATCGTCACCCGCGGAAGCGGTGGCCGCGGCTACAGCGCCAGCGGCTGCGGCAGCCCGACGCGAATTATTTCGCTGGCCGCCTACCCGGCGCACTACGACGCTTTACGCCACAGCGGTGCCCGGCTGGCGCTCAGCCCGGTGCGGCTGGCGCAAAACCCGCTGCTGGCCGGTATTAAACACCTCAACCGGCTTGAGCAGGTGCTGATCCGCACACGGCTTGAACAGACGGGGGCCGACGAGGCACTGGTGCTTGACACTGATGCTATGCTGGTGGAATGCTGTGCGGCGAATTTATTCTGGCGCACCGGGGATCGGGTCTTTACCCCGGACTTAAGCGAATCAGGGGTCAACGGCATCCAGCGACAGCGGGTGATGCAGCAGATTGTCGCCCATGGCCTGTCACTCAGTGAGGTGCGCGTGGGAATTGATGCGCTGGCCGCTGCCGATGAGGTTTTCATCACCAATGCGCTGATGCCGGTGCTGCCTGTGCGTCAGGTCGAGTCATGGCACTATCCTTCGCGCCAGCTGTTTTCTCTGCTTTGCCCCCATTAGATAACGTGGAATTTTTATGACTACAACACGCAAAATCGTCGTCGGGGTGGTTGCGGCAGCACTGTTAGCCGCCGCATACGGTTACTGGCAGACGCGTCAGTTTGCCGATTCTCCCCTGACCATTAACCAGGAAACGATCTTTACCTTGCCCGCCGGCTCCGGCCGCGTGGTGCTGGAAGCCCAGCTGGAGTCAAAGCACATTATCAAACCCGGCCCGTGGTTTGGACTGTTGTTGAAGCTGGAGCCGGAGCTGGCGGAGTTCAAGGCCGGCACCTATCGCTTCGATGAAAAGATGACCGTGCGCCAGATGCTGGCGCTGCTGGCCTCCGGTCGCGAAGCGCAGTTCCCGCTGCGCTTTGTGGAAGGAACGCGCCTGCAGGAGTGGCTCAGTCAGCTGCGCAGCGCCCCCTATCTGAAACATCAGCTGGCAGACGACCAGCTGACGACCGTTGCCGCCGCGCTGCAGCTGCAGGGTGAAGAGCAGGGTGCCGAAGGCTGGTTCTATCCGGATACCTACCACTACACCGCCAATACCAGCGATGTCGCGCTGCTGAAACGCGCCCATCAGCGGATGGAAAAAGAGGTGGATGAGGCCTGGCAGGGACGGGAAGATAACCTGCCGTATAAATCGAAACTCGAGCTGCTGACCATGGCGTCGATCGTTGAGAAAGAGACGGCGGTCAGCGACGAGCGCGCTAAGGTGGCGTCGGTGTTTATTAACCGCCTGCGCACCGGCATGCGTCTGCAGACCGACCCCACGGTGATTTATGGCCTTGGCAGCGACTACAGCGGCACCCTTACGCGTAAGGATCTGGACACGCCCACGGCGTATAATACCTACACCATTAACGGCCTGCCGCCGGGGCCGATTGCCATGCCGGGCAGCGCCTCGCTGCAGGCTGCCGCCCATCCGCTGAAAACCAGCTATCTCTATTTTGTCGCTGACGGTAAGGGCGGGCACACCTTTACCACCAATCTGGCCAGCCACAATAAAGCCGTTCAGGTCTACCGGCTGGCGATGAAGGAAAAAAATGAACAGTAAATTTATCGTTATTGAGGGCCTGGAAGGGGCGGGTAAAACCACGGCACGGGATGCGGTGGTCGCTGAACTGCAGCGGCACGGAATTAACGATATTGTCTTTACCCGCGAGCCGGGCGGTACGCCTCTGGCGGAAAAGCTGCGCGAGCTGATCAAGCAGGGCATCGAGGGGGAGCGCGTCACCGACCAGGCAGAGCTGCTGATGCTCTATGCCGCCCGCGTACAGCTGGTCGAAAACGTGATTAAGCCGGCGCTGGCACGCGGTGCCTGGGTGGTTGGCGATCGTCACGATCTCTCATCGCAGGCTTACCAGGGCGGCGGCCGCGGCATGGACAGCGCGCTGATGCGCACGCTAAAGCAGGCGGTGCTGGGCGACTTTGCCCCCGATCTGACCCTGTACCTCGACGTGACGCCGGAAATTGGCCTGCAGCGGGCGCGGGCGCGTGGCGAGCTGGATCGGATCGAACAGGAGTCGCTGAACTTCTTTATCCGCACCCGTGACCGCTATCTGGCGCTGGCCGCCGCAGACCCACGCATCCTCACCATCGACGCCACCCGTCCGCTGGCGCAGGTCAGCCAGGATCTGCAGCAAACGCTGGCCGGCTGGTTACAGGACGTCCGATGAACTGGTATCCGTGGCTGAATCCGGCTTACCGACAGATCCTCGGCCTGCATCAGGCCGGGCGCGGGCACCATGCGCTGCTAATCCAGGCGCTGCCGGGCATGGGGGACGATGCGCTGGTATGGGGCATCGGTCGCTGGCTGATGTGCCGCCAGCCTGAAGGTCTGAAAAGCTGCGGTCACTGCCACGCCTGCCAGCTGATGCAGGCGGGTACCCACCCGGACTGGTACCGGCTGGAAGCTGAGAAAGGTAAAACCACGCTGGGCATCGACGCCGTCCGCAACGTGACAGAAAAACTCTACCATCATGCCCAGCAGGGTGGGGCCAAGGTGGTCTGGCTGCCGGATGCCGCCCAGCTGAGCGAGGCGGCGGCTAACGCCCTGCTGAAAACGCTGGAAGAGCCGCCGAAAAACACCTGGTTTATGCTCAGCTGCGAAGAGCCCGCGCGGCTGCTGGCCACGCTGCGCAGCCGCTGCCTGCTGTGGCATCTTCAGGTGCCGGACGAAGCGCAGAGCCTGAACTGGCTGCAGAAACAGTCGACGGCCAGCGCAGAGGAGCGCATGGCGGCGCTGCGGCTGGCGGCCGGGGCACCGGCCGCCGCGCTGGCGCTGCTGGAGCCAAAGGTGTGGCAGCAGCGTCAGGCGTTGTGTCAGGCGCTGCCTGCAGCGCTGCAGGGTGATATGCTGACGTTGCTGCCGGTGCTCAACCATGAGCAGGCGGCGCAGCGTATTGGCTGGCTCTGTTCGCTGCTGATTGACGCTGCCAAATGGCAGCACGGTGCCGGGGCGTACATCACTAACCCTGACCAGCAGGCGGCGGTCAACGGGCTGGCCAGCCTGCTGCCGGCGGCGGCGATCGATCGCAGCCTGCGTCACTGGATGGCCTGCCGCGATCGCCTGCTGCACGTGGTGGCGGTCAATCGCGAATTACTGCTTACCGACCAGCTGTTAGGCTGGGAAGAGACGATCAAACCGGCGGCTGCCGGTATCCACCTTTAAGAGTAGCGAACATGTTTTTAGTTGATTCTCACTGCCATCTGGATGGCCTGAACTACGAAACCCTGCACAAGGATGTGGCCGACGTGGCCGCCAAGGCCGCGGCGCGCGACGTAAAATTTATGCTGGCGGTGGCCACCACGCTGCCGGGCTATAAAGCGATGACCGCGCTGATTGGCGATCGTCCCGATGTGGCTTACTCCTGCGGCGTGCACCCATTGAATCAGGAAGAGGAGTACGACTTCGCTGAACTACGCGCGCTGGCCGCCGAACCACGGGTGGTGGCGATGGGCGAGACCGGGCTGGACTATTTCTATCAGAAAGAGACCAAAGCACGTCAGCAGGCTTCCTTCCGGGAGCATATTCGCGTGGGGTGCGATCTGAACAAACCGGTGATTGTCCACACGCGTGACGCGCGCGAAGACACGCTGGCTATTTTGAAGGAAGAGCAGGCCGATCGCTGCGGGGGCGTGCTCCACTGCTTTACTGAAGATCGGGAAACGGCGGAAAAACTGTTGGATATGGGTTTCTACATCTCTTTCTCCGGCATTGCCACCTTCCGCAATGCTGAGCAGATCCGCATCGCGGCGCGCTATGTGCCGCTGGACCGCATGCTGGTGGAGACGGATTCGCCGTATCTGGCCCCGGTGCCGCACCGTGGTAAAGAGAATCAGCCGGCCTGGACCCGTGATGTGGCGGAGTATATGGCGGTGGTGAAGGGCGTCAGCATTGAAGAGATGGCTCGCGCCACCACGGAAAACTTCTCGCGCCTGTTCCACGTGCCGATGTCGCGCCTGGGCGGTTGAATCCACTGGCTGATTTGTTTTATGCCTCGTAATTAATAGCGAAAAGTCGTAAAGTGCAGCGCCGAAAATTGGCGGCTGCACTTTTTTTTAGCGCAAAATTTAGCGGATTTTGACGATTTTTCCTGGTTATCAGCGGATGGGCAGCGCGAAACGTGATAGCCATCAAACAAATTTTTACCAATTTATTTTACTCTTCGTAATAAATACCGAGAGCGTTAAGACTCTCTGAAAAAAGCAATGGATCCTCCCTCCTTTGCACCGCGTACCACGCGAACGAAAAGCACTCATACTCAGGAGCTTTACACTATGTTCAAAAATGCATTTGCGAACCTGCAAAAGGTCGGTAAATCGCTGATGTTACCCGTTTCGGTGCTGCCGATAGCGGGTATTCTGCTGGGCGTTGGTTCTGCCAACTTCAGCTGGTTACCGCTGGTCGTCTCACAGGTGATGGCGGAAGCCGGTGGTTCAGTCTTTGCCAATATGCCGCTGATTTTTGCCATCGGCGTGGCGCTGGGCTTCACGAATAACGATGGCGTTTCTGCCCTTGCGGCGGTGGTAGCTTACGGCATCATGGTGAAAACCATGGCCGTGGTCGCGCCGCTGGTGCTGCACCTGCCGGCGGAAGAGATCGCCAGCAAGCACCTGGCCGATACCGGCGTGCTCGGCGGGATTATCGCCGGCTCCATCGCCGCGTATATGTTTAACCGCTTCTACCGCATCAGGCTGCCAGAGTATCTTGGCTTCTTCGCCGGTAAGCGCTTTGTACCGATTATCTCCGGCCTGACGGCGATCTTCCTCGGCGTGGTGCTCTCCTTCATCTGGCCACCGATTGGTACGGCTATCCAGACCTTCTCCCAGTGGGCGGCGTACCAGAACCCGGTGGTGGCATTTGGCATCTACGGCGTGGTTGAGCGTTCTCTGGTGCCGTTTGGCCTGCACCATATCTGGAACGTACCGTTCCAGATGCAGATCGGCGAATTCACCAACGCGGCAGGCCAGGTATTCCACGGCGATATCCCGCGCTATATGGCGGGTGACCCGACCGCAGGTAAACTGTCCGGCGGCTTCCTGTTCAAAATGTACGGCCTGCCTGCCGCAGCGATTGCCATCTGGCACTCCGCGAAGCCGGAAAACCGTGCCAAAGTGGGCGGTATCATGATCTCCGCCGCGCTGACCTCGTTCCTGACCGGTATCACCGAACCGATTGAATTTGCCTTTATGTTCGTTGCGCCGATCCTGTATGTGATCCACGCAATTCTGGCCGGTCTGGCGTTCCCAATCGCTATTCTGCTGGGCATGCGCGACGGTACCAGCTTCTCGCACGGCCTGATCGACTTCATCGTGCTGAGCGGTAACGGTAGCAAACTCTGGCTGTTCCCGATTGTCGGTATCATCTACGGCATCATCTACTACACTATCTTCCGTGTACTGATTGCCAAACTGGACCTGAAAACCCCAGGCCGTGAAGAGAGCACCAGCGAGCAGAACAGCGCCTCGGCCAACGAAATGGCGGCCAACCTGGTTGCTGCATTTGGCGGTAAAGAGAACATTACTAACCTCGACGCCTGTATTACCCGTCTGCGCGTCAGCGTGGCGGACGTGGCGAAAGTCGACCAGCCAGGGCTGAAGAAGCTTGGTGCTGCCGGCGTAGTAGTGGCAGGTTCCGGCGTTCAGGCGATTTTCGGCACCAAGTCCGATAACCTGAAAACCGACATGGACGACTACATGCGTAACGCGTAAGCGCTAAGCATCAGTAAAATGAAAAGGGAGCGCAGGCTCCCTTTTTTACGTCTTAAGCAATAGTGTATGATCCTGCCCGCAGGTGAAGAAAAGAAAAACGGCGTTGAAAGTTGATAAAAAACGATTTTCTCGCTCATACTGCGATAATTGAACAGATGCTAAGGATATGCACCATGGCCGAAGAAACCATTTTCAGTAAAATCATCCGCCGCGAAATTCCGGCTGACATCGTCTATCAGGACGAACTGGTCACCGCCTTTCGCGATATCTCTCCGCAGGCACCCACCCATATTCTGGTGATCCCCAACCTGCTGATCCCAACGGCCAACGACGTGCAGGCGGCGCATGAGGCGGCGCTGGGTCGGATGATGACCGTGGCGGCGAAAATTGCCAAAGAAGAGGGCATTGCCGAAGACGGCTATCGTCTGATTATGAACTGCAATAAGCACGGCGGGCAGGAGGTGTACCACATCCACCTGCACCTGGTGGGCGGCCGCCCTCTCGGGCCGATGCTGGTCTCCTGACCCTGAACGGCTACGGAAGTCACCCGATGCGGATCATCATTATCAGCGCGCTGATGCTGCTGGCACTCAGCGGCTGTTCCAGCGACCGCACCGCAATCAACACCGCGCAAACGCTGGTGATGGAGTCGTCGGTGCTGTCGGCCGGCATCACCACCGATGAGCCGACGATCCGCGAGGTCAACGGCCAGCAGCGTGCCTCAACCACCCTGTTTAACCAGCAGGACAAACCGGTCAGCGTCAACTGGCGATTCTACTGGTACGATGAAAAAGGGCTGGAGATCCTGCCTTTTGAACGCCCACAAACCGTGGTCGTTCCTGCCAACGGCAAGGCCGAAGTGGCCTCGCAAAACGGCAACCTGTCGGCGGGCAAAGTTCGTCTCTACCTGTATCTGTGAGGAGTGATAGCGTGCAACATAAATTTAAGCTGGCGGGCGTACTGGCGCTGGCCCTGTTACTGACGGGCTGTATTACCGGTGAACAGCAGCAGGGGCAGCAGCCTGCGCCGGTGGAACCGGTACAGCCGCAGCCGCAACCTGAGCCACAACCGGTACCAGCACAGCCTGCGCCGGTAGAGAACGTGCCGCAACCGCCGAAGATGCAATCCATCAACTGGCAGGCCAGCGTTTCTCCGCTGGTGGCGCAGATGCTGAAGGCGGATGGCGTCACCGCCGGCAGCGTGCTGCTGGTCGACAGCGTGAAAAACAGCACTAACGGCAGCCTGCAGAGCGCTAAGGCGACCGCGGCGCTGCAGGGTGCGCTGGCCAATAACAGCCAGTTTACGCTGGTCAGCCCGCAGCAGCTGGGCGTGGCTAAGCAGACGCTGGGCCTGTCGGCGGAAGACAGCCTGGTCTCGCGCAGTAAAGCGATCGGTCTTGCCCGCTACGTTGGCGCACAGTATGTGCTGTACAGCAATGCCGAAGGCGACATCAAATCGCCGACGCTGCAGATGCAGCTGATGCTGGTGCAGACCGGTGAAATTATCTGGTCAGGCAGCGGTGCCGTTCAGCACTGATCCGGCACTCGGTCAGCTAATCAGGCAGCACTTTCCGGCGGCAGACATTGCCGCCGGATGCTTTACGGCGCAAAGCGGCCTGAGCGGTGGCAGCGTGCGCATCGCGCTGCCGGACGTTACGCTGCTGGCGCGACGGGCGGACGTTACCCCGCTGATGCCTGGCGTCTGCCGCCGTCGTGAGTACCGCATTTTACGCAAGCTGGCCGCCAGCGGTGTGGCACCGCAGGCGGTAGGGCGCAACCCGCACTGGCTGCTGCTGGGCTGGCAGGTGGGGCAGGTGCTGCACCCCGACGCGCTGAATGACTGGCTGGAGCCGCTGGCCGCCACCGTGGCGCGACTGCACCAGCAGCCGCCGTGCGGTTACCGCTTAACCCTGCTGCCGCTGTTGCAATGTTACTGGCAGCGCAGCCAGCCTGCACGGCGCACGCTGACGTGGCTGCGGGCGTTACGGCGGTTAGCGCGTCAGGGTGAGCCGCGTCCGCTGCGGCTGGCACCGCTGCATATGGATATCCACAGCGGCAATCTGATTAACGCCGGCGGCAGGCTCAGGCTGATCGACTGGGAATATGCCAGCGATGGCGATGTGGCGCTGGAACTGGCCGCAATCATTAGCGGTAACGGGCTGGATATCGGGCAGCAGCAGCGGCTGATTACGGCTTACGCCGGACAGCAGCAGCTGCAGCCTGACGCCCTGAGCCAGCAGATTCACCGCTGGCTACCGTGGCTGACGCTGCTTGCCAGCTGCTGGTATGAACTGCGCTGGCAGCAGAGTGGCGAGACGAATTTTCTGGCGCTGGCCGAACAGGGCTGGCGGCAGGTTAAACACAATGTAGCCTGAATCATTCAGGTTGCCTGAAGCAGATGCCTGTGCGACCTGATGAATGACGGATATAGCCTGTAACAGCAGGATAAGAGGTGAACTGTGGGACCCGTAATGTTAGACGTGCACGGCTACGAACTGGATGCCGAAGAGCGCGAAATTTTACAGCATCCGCTGGTGGGCGGGCTTATTCTGTTCACCCGCAACTACCACGATCCGGCGCAGCTGGCCGAACTGGTACGGCAGATCCGCGCCGCCTCACGCCAGCGGCTAGTGATCGCGGTCGACCAGGAAGGCGGACGCGTGCAGCGCTTTCGCGACGGCTTTACCCGGCTGCCCGCGATGCAGGCGTTTGCCGCACTGAATGACGCGGCGGCGGGGGAACAGCTGGCGCAGCAGGCGGGCTGGCTGATGGCCGCCGAGATGATCGCCATGGATATCGACATCAGCTTTGCGCCGGTGCTGGACATTGGCCACGGCAGCGCGGCAATTGGCGAGCGCTCATTCCATCAGGACCCGGCGATCGCGCTGGCGATGGCGCGGCAGTTTATCCGCGGTATGCACGATGCCGGGATGAAGACCACCGGCAAACACTTCCCGGGGCACGGTGCGGTCAGCGCCGACTCGCACAAAGAGACGCCGCGCGATAACCGCAGCGAAGCGGAGATCCGCCAGCAGGATATGCCGATTTTCAAACAGCTGATTGCCGAAGGCGCGCTGGATGCGATCATGCCAGCGCACGTGATCTATACCGAGGTCGACCCTAACCCGGCCAGCGGCTCATCGCACTGGCTGCAGACGGTGCTGCGCAGTGAGCTGGGCTTTAACGGCGTGATCTTCTCTGACGATCTGTCGATGGAAGGGGCGGCGGTAATGGGTAACTATGCCCAGCGTGGGCAGGCGGCGCTGAACGCCGGCTGCGACATGATTCTGGTCTGCAACCACCGTGCAGGCGCGGTGAGCGTGCTGGATAATCTGCCGCCGACCCGCAGCGAACGGGTCAGCCAGCTGTACCACCGTGGTCATTTCAGCCGGCAGCAGCTTATCGACTCGCCGCGCTGGAAAGAGAGCCATAACGCGCTGGAAAAACTGCAGGATCGCTGGCTGACGCAGAAGGCGAATTCTGCCCGCTAATTCAAATCTCCACGTTGTTTTTTATATAAAAATTAACCCGCCAGCCGGCGGGTTAAATACCCCTGTTATTCGTAGTATTCCGCCTTTTATTAATAAAATTGACCAGGATCAATTTTCGTAGAACAGATGAATTCCCCCGTGTTATTCTGCCCTCAGCTCGCGAATTAACATCGCCAACCCTATGTTTGCTAAGGTTATTATTTAACTTTTAGTTAACGATTGGTTCACTTTTATGAGGGTCGTCAGACTGTATCTATGAAGAAAATTGTTATTATCGGCGGAGGCGCCGGAGGACTCGAACTGGCTACTCAGCTGGGCCACAAGCTGGGGCGCAAAAAGAAAGCGCAAATTACGCTGGTGGATCGTAACCAGACTCACCTGTGGAAACCGCTGCTGCATGAAGTGGCCACCGGATCGCTGGATGAGGGCATTGACGGGCTGAGCTACCTGGCTCACGCCCACAAGCACGGCTTTGAGTTTCAGCTCGGTACCCTGACCACCCTGAACCGTGACGATAAGCGCGTGCACCTTGCGGAAATTCGCGATGAAAAGGGCGCTCTGCTGGTTGCAGAACGCGAACTGGAGTACGACACGCTGGTGATGGCGCTGGGAAGTACCTCTAATGATTTCGGTACCCCGGGCGTTAAGGATAACTGCATCTTCCTCGACAACCCGCATCAGGCGCGTCGTTTCCATAATGCGATGCTGAACCTGTTCCTCAAGTTCTCTGCCAGCAACGGTGCCACCGAGAAGGTCAATATCGCCATTGTGGGTGCAGGGGCTACCGGGGTGGAACTCTCAGCCGAGCTGCATAACGCGGTGAAAGAGCTGCACAGCTACGGCGTTAAGGGGCTGAACAGCGAAGCGCTGAACGTCACGCTGGTGGAAGCCGGCGAGCGTATTCTGCCGGCCTTGCCGCCGCGCATCTCCGCCGCGGCTCATCAGGAGCTGAGCAAGCTGGGCGTGCGCGTTCTGACCCAGACCATGGTCACCAGCGCCGATGAGAAGGGCCTGAACACTAAGTCCGGCGAGTTTATTGACGCCGACCTGATGGTGTGGGCCGCAGGTATCAAGGCACCGGACTTTATGAAAGAGATCGGCGGCCTCGAAACCAACCGCATCAACCAGCTGGTGGTGGAGCCGACGCTGCAGACCAGCCGCGACCCGAACATTTACGCGATCGGCGACTGCGCGTCCTGCGCGCTGCCGGCGGGGGGCTTCGTGCCGCCGCGTGCGCAGTCCGCTCACCAGATGGCATCACGCGTGCTGGCGAATATCCTGGCAGAGATTAAAGGGCAGCCGCAGAAGCCTTACGTCTACAAAGACAACGGCTCGCTGGTTTCGCTCTCACGCTTCAGCACCGTCGGCAGCCTGATGGGCAACCTGATGCACGGTTCGATGATGATCGAAGGCCGCATCGCACGTATCGTCTACATCTCGCTGTACCGCATGCATCAGATTGCCCTGCACGGCTACTTCAAAACCGGGCTGATGATGCTGGTGGGCAGTATTAACCGGGTGATCCGCCCGCGTCTGAAGCTGCACTAAGCCGCGCGGTAGTCCGCGTCTGAACCGGTCCTGCATCCTGTTCAGACCCTGAAAGGCCGGGAAGGGCGTCGCGAATGCGGCCCTGACCTGGCCTTTTTTTCTGCTGCAGGTGGGGGCATTACCGGTGCTCGGAACACTCCTAAAACCCCGTATCTTCGGTGCTTTCGCACGTTTTCTTCCCCTATTCTTATTGTCACATTCCCCGTCAGATTGCAAAATTCAGCTCATTACCCTGGTGCGTCGCGCACGCCGGGTAGGCCGTACCTGCCACGGATGTTGCAGCAGGCCAGTATGCGCGGTAACTGTCAGGAGGATTTCCTGTGAATAAATCAATGTTAGCGGGAATTGGAATCGGTGTGGCTGCCGCGCTGGGCGTAGCTGCCGTGGCCAGCATGAACGTGTTTGACCGTGGTCCGCAGTTTGCCCAGGTGCTCTCCGCCACGCCGATTAAACAGACGGTAAAAAACCCGCGTCAGGAGTGCCGTAACGTCACTCTGACCCACCGCCGCCCGGTGCAGGATGAAAACCGCATCGCCGGCTCGGTATTAGGTGCGGTAGCCGGTGGCGTGCTTGGCCACCAGTTCGGCGGCGGACGTGGGCGCGATGTCGCCACGGTCGCGGGTGCGCTGGCCGGCGGCTACGGCGGTAATCAGGTACAGGGAGCGCTGCAGGATCGTGACACCTACACCACTACCGAGCAGCGCTGCAAAACGGTCTATGACAAGCAGGATAAAATGCTGGGTTACGACGTCACCTATAAAATTGGCGACCAGCAGGGTAAAGTCCGCATGGATAACGACCCGGGTACCCGCATTCCGCTGGACAGCAACGGCCAGCTGATGCTGAATAATAAAGCCTGAGCCTGAGCCTGAGCCTGAGCCTGGGCCTGAAAAACGTTGACCGTTGACAGCCGCAAAGCTGTCGACAGTCAACGCGTTAATGATGGCACATCCGTATTACTTCCACTTCAGTCATGACGCCCAACTCAACCGCCTCAGTAAAATTCACGCTGCTGAGTGCCGTTAAACCCGTAATATAGCGGGCATAATTCTGCAACCCTGCAACCCTGCAACCCTGCAACACTCAGACACTGCAGGACATGCCTGCGTAGCGATGGATTATTTCGCCACCAGCTGAAACTGCTTGCCTATCGCGCCGGCCATCGCCAGCAGCGCATCGAGGGTGAATTTTTCGGTTTTCTGATTCACCACGTCAGAGACGCGCGGGCGGGTAACGTGCATGATCTGCGCGGCCTGGTGCTGCTTAATATTGCCCGCTTTGATCCAGTCAGCGATCTCCGCCATCACCTGTTTTTTCATCGCCTGCAGGCGACGGATCTCCTCGTCAGAGTCGCGCAGCAGCGCTGCCGCCTGGGCATCATCAAACCCGAGGTCGCTAAAGATATTATCCTCCGCCCGGGTCAGATGGCGGCTGGCAGTGTCAATTTTATCGCTCATACTTTGCTCCTGGTCCTTTCCGCAATCACTTCGCGATAGCGGGTTTTGATGATAACAACATCTTCGTTACGCGTTTTCTGCGATTTTTTAATAAAGCTGTGCAGCACGTAAAGTCGTTCGGCAAACTTTGCCACATACACCACCCGGCCAGAGTGATGTTCGTCGTTCAACCGGATCTCCACCACTCCCGCCCCCCAGTCTGCAATCACTTTAAAGTCGGCGGGGTCTTCACCAAACTGAACCTTACGCAACTCCCTGCCTGCCAGCGCCCGCAGCGTCAGCGGCAGCTGTTTCAGATCGTCCAGTGAGCTGCCGCGCCAGTCGATCGTCTTCGGTCGCAGGTGTTGTTCCGTTGTGTGCGTCATTAAGCCTCCCTGAGTGTATAAGTTTTTGTACAACACGCAAGTGGGGCCAGCACGTTAAGTTCATTCGTGATGGCCGGCTCCGGCGGTTGACCGAGTGCACAGGGTAAGCCCTGAGCGGATGGCGGTCATCATCGTGGCGCAGGCGCGTGTCAGATCCTGATAGCGTTACGTAAAATTAGCGGGGAAGGGGCACGAAATGAGAATTCTGGCCCCTGCCGCATAAGAATTATCGCGGCAGGGGCCGGGGTGAAAGAACCGGCTGCGCTGAAAGGCGCAGGCCCGGCGGAGCTCAGGCATCAGGTCAGACCGCGTGCTCCTGAAGCTGCTGCATAAACGTCTGTACCCATTTTACGCGCAGCTTGCGCTCGTCAAGATCGCGCATAAACTTCAGGCGGGTCGGGCCGTCCAGCCGCCAGTGCTGCGGCTCCTTCTGCAGCAGACCGATCAGCCACATCGGGTCAACCTTATTCTTCTCGGCGAATTCGATATAGCCGCCTTTCTCGCTGGCCTCCAGCTTGCGAATACCCAACGCTCTGGCGGCCAGCCGCAGCCCGGCGATATCCAGCAGATTGCGGGCGGCATCCGGCAGCAGGCCAAACCGGTCGATCAGCTCCACTTTCAGGTCGTCCAGCTCGCCGGCCTGCTGGGCGCTGGCAATACGCTTATAGAACGACAGTCGGGTGTTGACGTCAGGAATAAAATCATCCGGCAGCAGCGACGGCATCCGCAGCTCAATCTCCGTCTGGTTGCTGGTCAGATCCTCCAGCGACGGCTCGCGCCCCTCTTTCAGCGCATCCACCGCGTTCTCCAGCAGCTCCATATACAGCGAGAAGCCGATGGTTTCCATCTGGCCGCTCTGGCCTTCGCCGAGCAGTTCGCCAGCGCCGCGGATCTCCAGATCGTGGGTGGCCAGCGCGAAACCGGCCCCCAGATCTTCCAGCGAAGCGATGGCCTCAAGGCGCTTATGCGCATCGGTGGTCATCGCTTTCGGGTGGGGCGTCAGCAGCCAGGCGTACGCCTGATGGTGCGAACGACCCACGCGACCGCGCAGCTGGTGCAGCTGTGCCAGGCCGAAGTGATCGGCGCGCTCGATGATAATGGTATTGGCGGTGGGGATATCGATGCCGGTCTCAATGATGGTGGTACACACCAGCACGTTAAAGCGCTGGTGGTGAAAATCGTTCATCACCCGTTCCAGCTCGCGTTCGCGCATCTGACCGTGGCCGATGGCCACCCGGGCCTCCGGCACCAGATCGCTGATGCGCTTCGCCGCTTTCTCGATATTTTCCACATCGTTGTACAGATAATAGACCTGGCCGCCGCGCAGCACTTCGCGCAGCAGCGCTTCGCGCACCACCAGCTCGTCGTACTCGCGGACGAAGGTTTTTACCGCCAGGCGGCGGGCCGGTGGCGTGGCGATAATCGACAGATCGCGCATGCCGCTCATCGCCATATTCAGGGTGCGCGGGATCGGGGTGGCGGTCAGCGTCAGAATATCGACGTCCGAGCGCATCGCCTTGATGCGCTCTTTATGGCGCACGCCAAATCGGTGCTCTTCATCGACGATCAGCAGCCCCAGGTCGCGCCATTTGATCTCGCTCTGCAGCAGTTTATGGGTGCCGATCAGAATATCGACCTTGCCTTCCCGCGCCTCTTCCAGCACCTGCGCCTGCTCCTTTGCGGTACGGAAGCGGGACAGCACCTCGATGCGCACCGGCCAGTTGGCAAAGCGATCGCGGAAGTTGTCGTAGTGCTGCTGCGCCAGCAGGGTGGTCGGTACCAGCACCGCCACCTGCTTGTGGTTCTCTACCGCCAGGAAGGCGGCACGCATCGCCACTTCCGTTTTACCAAAGCCGACGTCACCACATACCAGCCTGTCCATCGCCAGCGGCTGACACATATCGCTGAGCACGGCGTTAATCGCCTGCGCCTGGTCCGGGGTGGTTTCAAACGGGAAGCTTTCACAGAACAGCTGGTACTGCTGCTTATCATGCTTAAAGGCAAAGCCGGTCTTCGCCGCGCGCTGGGCATAAATATCCAGCAGTTCGGCGGCGACGTCGCGCACTTTCTCTGCTGCTTTTTGTCGGGCGCGTGACCAGGCGTCGCTGCCCAGCTTGTGCAGCGGGGCGCTCTCATCGGCACCACCGGCATAGCGGCTAATCAGGTGTAGCGAGGAGACCGGCACGTAGAGTTTGGCGTCGCCGGCGTAGGCCAGCATCAGGTATTCGGCCTTGATACCGCCGGTTTCCAGGGTGGTCAGGCCAATATAGCGCCCGACGCCGTGCTCCAGATGCACCACCGGCTGCCCCGGATGCAGCTCGGCGAGGTTGCGGATCAGTACGTCGGGGTTGATGGTACGGCGACTGTCCTGGCGACGACGGCTGACCCGCTCGCCCAGCAGGTCGCTCTCGCAGATCAGCGCACGGTGGCGCAGGCCGTCGATAAAGCCGTGCTCGCTGGCGCCGATCAGCAGGTAGTGACCCGGTTGGCGGGCATCATGCAGCGCGTCGATCGGCTGCGGTTTCAGCTTAATCCGCGCCAGCAGCTCCTGCAGCGTTTCGCGGCGGCCTTCACTCTCTACCGAGAACACCACCGGGCCGTCAAACTCTTCAAGGAAGCGGCGCAGCGCGTCCAGCGGCGCTTTCGCCTGGGCCTGCACCGCCAGGTCCGGCAGCGGCTGGTACTGCAGGTTACGGTTAGCGGCTTTATCGGCCAGCTGCTCCGTTGCCAGCTGTATCCGCGGCCACTGCTTCAGTTCGCCAAACAGCTCGTCCGCGCGCAGCCACAGTGAAGGGGGCGGCAGTAACGGGCGCATCGGGTCAACGCGGCGATTCTCATAGCGGGCATTGACGTCCTGCCAGAAACGTTCGCTGCTGGCCTCAAGGTCGCCGGTGCTGACCAGCAGAGTTGAGGCGGGCAGATAGCTGAACAACGTCGGCAGTGGGCCGTCAAAAAACAGCGGCTGCCAGTACTCGATACCGGCAGGCAGGGTGCCCTTGCTCACCTGCTGGTAGATGTGTTCCGGTTCGCGCCTGACGTCGAACCGCTCACGCCACTGGCTGCGAAACAGTTCGATCGCATTTTTATCGGTAGGGAACTCATGGGCCGGCAGCAGATTGATCGCCGTCACCTCTTCCAGCGTGCGCTGGCTGTCGGTGTCGAACAGGCGCAGGCTGTCAATTTCATCATCGAAAAAGTCGATGCGGTACGGGCGGTCGCTGCCCATCGGGTAGAGGTCCAGCAGGGCTCCGCGGGTAGCGAATTCACCGTGGGCCATCACCTGATCGACGCTGCGGTAACCCGCCTGCTCCAGCTGGCTGCGCAGCGCGTCTCGCGACAGCTGCTGCCCTTTGCGCATCACCAGCGCATGGCCGTGCAGATAGCCGTGCGGGCAGACGCGCTGCATCAGCGTGTTCACCGGCAGGATCAGCAGGCCGCGGGTCATCGTTGGCAGCTGGTACAGCGTGGAAAGCCGCGAGGAGATAATCTCCTGGTGCGGGGAGAAGCTGTCGTAGGGCAGCGTCTCCCAGTCGGCCAGCGCGATCACCGGGCAGTCGGTAAACTGGCGTATCTCATCCTGCAGGCGCAGGGCATTTTGCATATCCGGCGCGATCAACATCACCGGACCGGCGTGGCGTTCAACAATTTCGGCACACTCTACGGCGCAGGCTGCACCGGTTAACTGCCCCAGTTGGCGCAGGTCGCCCGCCTTTGCCGGCAGGTCATAACGGTAATGTTCAGGCATAATCAGTTCGGCGTTCTCATATCTCAAAGGAGAGCGGGAACCCG
Organism: Erwinia sp. B116; assembly: GCF_002865965.1. Taxonomy (NCBI): domain Bacteria; kingdom Pseudomonadati; phylum Pseudomonadota; class Gammaproteobacteria; order Enterobacterales; family Erwiniaceae; genus Erwinia; species Erwinia sp. B116. The sequence continues at coordinate 104,848 of NZ_JRZZ01000010.1, read as the reverse complement.
GCGGCCGGCCTGCCAGTTGACGGCTCTGTTGCCGCAGGGCTTTCCCATTTCAGCCCGGCGAGTATAACTCTAAATGGTTGAAGTTGCAGTGGCCAGGCGGATTATCCTGGCGTTAAACGCGCGCGGTTGCGCACTCAGACGACGCCGCTATTATCCTCCTCGACCGCCTGCTGGATGCGCTGCAAAATATCCGGGAATGCCGACTGGACACGGCTCCAGCTGGGGATAAAGGGTTTTTCATTAGGGCGCTCGATAAACGACTGACCGGCTTCCAGAATCGACTGGGTGAACATCTCCACCGCCGCCTCCTCAACGTGCTGATCAAATCTCAGGCCGTTCATCATCGCGTCATGGCTGTAAATTTCCATCACGTCCAGCGCGTAGCGGTAGTAGGTGGCTTTCAGCACGCGGAACGAATCGCTGGTGATGTTCACCCCCATGGTGGCCATTTTACGCAGCAGCGACTGTACGATATCGTTGCTCATGCGGCGCAGGCCGCCGCTGCCATCCTCTTCCGACAGCGGCTGGTGTTTATGATCGTAGTTGTCGGCGATCTCCACCTGGCAGCTCTGCCGGGTGGTGTAGTTGCGGTAAATCTCCGACAGGACGCCGATCTCCAGCCCCCAGTCGCCGGGAATTTTGATGCCGTTGAGCACCTGGGTGCGCATGGCAAACTCGCCGGAGAGCGGGTAACGAAAGCTGGCAAGATAGTCGAGGTACTCGGAGTGGCCGTAAACCTTCTGCAGCGCCCGCAGCAGCGGGCCGACCAGCAGGCGGCCCACGCGGCCGTTCAGCTTGCCGTCCGCCACCCGGGCGTAAAAGCCTTTGCAGAATTCGTACTCGAAATTTGGATTAGCCAGCGGATAGAGCAGACGCGCCAGCATGCCGCGCTCATAGGTAACGATATCGCAGTCGTGCAGCGCCACGCAGTGTGAGCGGTCAGAGGCGAGGGTGTAGCCGGTGCAGAACCAGACGTTGCGCCCTTTTCCGGGTTGCGAAGGCGACAGTCCCTCCTTATCCAGCTCGGCGTCCAGCGCTTTCAGCCGCGGCCCGTCGTTCCACAAAATGCGGTGACGCTGTGGCAGGCGGGAGAAGAACTCCCGCGCGTGCAGAAACTGGTCGCGGTCAGCGCGGTCCAGGCCGATCACAATCTCGGCCAGATAAGGCACTTTCGCCAGTTCTTCGACGATATTTCCCAGCGCCGGGCCTTCAAGTTCTGAAAACAGCGAAGGCAGGATCAGCCCCATCTTACGTTTGCGTGAAAAGCGTACCAGATCCTTTTCCAGCTCTTTAAGCGGGCGCTCAGTCAGATTGTGGAAATTGGTAATCACCCCGTTCTGGTAAAAATCGCTCATCGCATTCCCCTGTCAGACTCGTGAACACTCAGGTTTGAGTGATAAAAAAATCCAGCCCTTCGCTCCAGCCCTGCGGGCCGGCGTGCGCGGTGCGATACACCGCCGGATTTGCTGCGCGCTGCAGCAGCAGCGGGTTTTTACTGAAACCTTTAATCACCACGGCAAAATCGACGCTGTCCAGCATCGGGGCATCGTTAGGGCTGTCACCCAGGCCAATGGTCAGCGGGGCCGCAGCGCCAAACGGCGTCTCCTGCAGCAGCCAGCGCAGCGCGCTGCCCTTGTCCCAGCCCTGCGGCATCACGTGCCAGAAACGTCCTCCCTGCACCAGCGCCAGCCCTTCCTCCGCCAGACGTTGCCCGAATAGCGCGAAGCGCGCGTGGTCATCGCGCCAGATCAGGCTTTCTGACGCCTCGCGCATTTTAGCCAGCGCGGCGTCGCCCGGCGACAGGCCGGTCCAGTCGGCGATCTCTTTTTCGGTGACGTCAGAAAAACCGGTGAACTTAAACCCCTCACGCTGCCTGAGCCGCAGCAGGGTATGACACAGGCTGGCGTAATCCGGGCCGGGATGATGACGCAGCGGGCCGCCCGGCGCACCGTCCCACTGCACCAGCGCACCGTTCTCGCTGATAAACGGCGCGCTGCCAAGCCCCAGCGCCCGCTGCAGCGGCACAATCTCAGTGGCGGTTTTACTGGAGCAGATGACGATCGGGATCCGCGCTTCCTGCAGGCGGTCCAGCCAGGCCTGTGCAGGTTGCCAGCTGTAGGTGTGATGATCGAGCAGTGAGCCGTCGAGATCGGTGACGATCGTCAGTGGATCCTGCAGAGTCGGCATAGATACCCCCCGGTTATCAAATCAGCAGGCAGCAGCAGTGCTGCGAAGGTGATGGCGAACGTGTTGCTGGTATTAAGGTAAACATAGCGCGGCAGCTCAGGCGCCGTTAGCAAGTATAGACGCTGTGACAGAAGGGGAATCGCGGGTAAAAAAAAGCCCGCGCTGCGCGGGCAAAATCCTTGTTACTTTTTAGGTTGACCGCACCTTTAGGGGTGATGCAGTGGGAACATTCTACGTTTTTCTGCGGACAGAAGTCTCATCACCAATTGTTAAGAAAACGAAAAAGTCAGCAATTACGCAGCTTTACCCGTCTTTACCGGCAGAACAGGCGATAGTGTCTATACTGGAACAGGTGCTGAGCACAGATAACACTGATAACGGAGAGAATATGGATTTTATTCGAATTGTGATTGCGATTCTTTTACCACCACTGGGCGTCTTTATGCAGGTCGGCTTTGCCGGTGCGTTCTGGCTTAACATCCTGTTGACGCTGTGCGGCTATATTCCGGGTATCGTGCATGCGGTGTGGATCATAGCGCGGCGATAATCTCGCTTATTCGTAAGAAAACCCACGTTAACGCGTGGGTTTTTTTATGGTCAGTAATAAAATCCAGGCAGAGAATTATCAGGTTAAGGGTTAGAAAGCCGTCAATAATTAGCCTTAAAACTATTTTTTTAAGCCGGTATCGTGGAAACACCACCGGGGTTTAAACTGAATTCAGTTCATCATCGTCGGAAACTATCAGATCATAATTATCTTTGTGCCGGAATAAATATCCGTGCCTGACGAGATCCGATCGTTTAAATGAAGCGATTGCGCAAAAAAAAACGGGCGCTCGTCTGCACGAGGCCCGTCAGGGTAATACTTTTTACTTATGACGTTCGTGAATCAGAACGTCTCCCAGTTATCCCCGTCAGCCAGCGCCGGCTTTGCCGTTACCGGCAGCGCTTTTTTACCGCTGACGCTGGCGGTGCGCAGCGGGGCAGCGGCGTAGGTGTTCAGCTTGAAGGTGGCAACCGCCTGGGTCAGGCGGGCCGCCTGTTCTTCCAGTGAGGCGGCGGCGGCAGAGGCTTCCTCCACCAGCGAGGCGTTCTGCTGGGTGACGTTGTCCATCTCGGTTACCGCCTGGCTGACCTGTTCAATGCCCCGGCTCTGCTCGTCTGAGGCGGCAGCGATCTCCGCCATAATATCGGTGACGCGGCGCACCGCGTCGACGATGCCGCTCATGGTATCGCCGGCGTGTGCCACTTCGCTGGAGCCTTTGCCGATCAGATCCACCGACTCGGCAATCAGGCCTTCAATCTCTTTTGCGGCACCGGCGCTGCGCTGCGCCAGGTTACGCACTTCGCTGGCCACTACCGCAAAACCACGGCCCTGCTCGCCGGCGCGCGCCGCTTCCACCGCGGCGTTCAGCGCCAGGATATTGGTCTGGAAGGCGATGCTGTTGATCACCGTGGTGATCTCAGCAATTTTCTTCGAGCTGGCGGAGATGTTGTTCATGGTGGTCACCACGCCGTTGACGATAGCCCCACCGTCGCGCGCGCGGCCGGAGGCTTCTGCCGCCAGCTGGCTGGCATGGTGCGCGTTCTCGGCGTTCTGTTTCACCGTCGAGGTCAGCTGCTCCATGCTGGCGGCCGTCTGCTCCAGCGCGGCAGCCTGCTGTTCGGTACGTGAGGAGAGATCGGTGTTACCCGCGGAGATCTCACCTGACCCCTGGTAAATCGCCACCGCACCTTCACGTACGGTACCCACGGTGGTGACCAGCGACTGCTGCATCAGCTGCAGATGGTGGCCCAGCGTGCCAATTTCACTGCGTCCCCACTGCTGCTGCGGTGCGGTCAGATCGCCGGCGGAAATCTGCTCAATGCGTTCCACCGCGTGGCGCATCGGTGCAATCACCACGCGCTTAAGGAAGATAAAGGTCGCCAGCGTCAGCAACAGCGCCAGTGCAAAGGCCGCAGCCATCATGATAAAGCCAAGGCGGGTTTGCGCGGCCGCTTCAGCATTCATGCTTTCGGCGCGCTCGGTGCGGATCTTCACCGCTTTGAGCAGCACGGCGTTATAGGCGTCATCAAATTTACGGGTGTAGTCGGTTTCCTGGGCAATCACCCCTTCAAAGCTGCCGTCGTTGGCGCTTTTCAACATCGGCAGCAGGCCCTTCTCAAGGTACTCACCGAAGCGGGTCTTCAGCTCGGCGTCCAGCGCGGTGTCGGCCGGCGTTTTCACCCGGCGCTGCTCGTAGCGGGCAAAGCTGTCGCGCGCCTGCTGGATGCGCTTTTCTGTGGTGTCGAGATTGGCCTTAAACTCCTCCATTTCTCCGATGCGCGCCGAAGCACCCGCGTGGATCACCGTCAGGCGTGCCGTACGCAGATTATTAGAGCTGTTCGACAATGCCATACGCACCTGGATCTCTTCGGTGACGTCATTAAGCGACTGATTACTATGGATAAGAAAGTAACTGGCGAGGCCGATACACAAGGCGAAAAGTAACAGAATGCCACCCAGAATGGTGGCAAACAGCGGGACCAGGCGGAGATGCTGCCAAAAACTAACGGTCTGCTGCGCGTCATTTTGTTGTAGTTTCATATCCTATGCTCTCTGATGGGGACGAAGATACGCTCCGGTCGTCCTGTTAACATCGGCATTGGAAAGGAAACGCTTAGCGGGGAAGTGGGAGGTGCTTCACAAAATTGACATTGAGTGCTGAAGCATTCAGACGGGACGTCTCCCGTCTGCGCCGGCGTTATCTCAGATTGACATAGATACCGCTGGTCACATTGTCTGCCAGCCGGACAACATGATAAATAACCTGCTTTTTGTGGGTTTTAATTTTGCGTTTTATATTTCCTTTGTGTGAGGAAACCGTTTTTGCTTTGATTTGCAGTTTGTCAGATATCTGAATCGTATCATGGCCTGACATCCACATTCTCAGCATGCAGGATTCCGTCCTGCTCAGCGTCAGCGGGTGAACGTCTGAACCCGACAGGTAGCGCGAGGCGTGGCCACAGCGCTGCTGGATGTAGGTGCTGAGCAGTTCGTCGAGGGTGCCGGGTTTGATCGACTTAGAGGTAATAATCAGGTTTTTTCGGACATATAAATACTCTTCAAAATGAATGTTCGAGATCGCCATAAATATAAAAAATAACGTATCCGGATGCTGCAGGATGATGTTTCTCAGTAACTGACTGGCATCGGCTTCGTGAATAAAAGAGTCTTCATTGATAAAAACTACGCCTGGCCTGTACTTTTTACAGTAACTTTGTAACTGACTGGTTTCCGTTACCGTAATAATGTTCTTTTTTCTCAGCCCTTTCCCGAGTAGGTAATCATTCAGTCCCAGCCGCGTATAGTTACATGAATCCATAATCATTGTTGGCATAATAGCGACCCTTAGAGAAATGAAGGCACGACCTGAGGGATATTCCTCAAAAGAGATGCAATTTCCGGACCTGTTATTGGGGTAAAACTCAGCCCATCACAGGGCGCGGAACCTAAGTAAAATGCTGGTGTTGGCGAAAAAATAAAATTTAAAACATTGCGATAAGAGGCATCCCTGAGCAGGTTTTTTCAGACATGTCTTAGCGTTTCCATGATTAAAATACGCTAACTGCTCATTAATAAAAATATTTTTCACTGTTAATTTACACTTATCAGAATTTCCTTATGGAAAAGTGTAAAGCTTTGAACCTATTACTGACGTAATACATTTGAATGACTTAAGTTTCCGAAGGGTTAGTCTGACGTTTATCTAGCGTGCCGGCATTTCATTCAGCAACGTTGATAACAGGTCGAAGATCTCGCTAAACAGATGTTCGCAGAACGGCGCCAGCAGCGGCATCATCAGAATGATAAACACCATCCCCAGGGTTAGCGTGATGGGGAAGCCGATAGCAAATACCGAGAGCTGGGGGGCCACACGGTTGAGCAGGCCCAGAGAGAGGTTAAGCGTCAGCAGCAGGGTGATCAGCGGCAGCGCCAGCTTCAGACCGTTAAGGAAAATCAGGCCGGCCGCGTTGGTAAGCGCAAAAAAAGCATGACTGTTCAGGGGTTCACCGCCTACCGGCAGGGTGTGGAAACTGTCGGCAAGCAGCGAAATCAGCCACAGGTGGCCGTTAAAGGTCAGAAACAGCAGCATGGCCAGCATATCGAGAAAACGGGCCAGCACCGGCATATTCAGGCGGCTGCCGGGGTCAAAGAAGGTGGCGAAAGAGAGCCCCATCTGCAGGCCGATTACTTCACCGGCGGTACGCACGGCGGCAAACGCCAGCTGCAGCGTAAACCCGGTGGCTACGCCAATCAGGATCTGCTGGATCAGCAGCCAGAAACCGCCGACGGAGAACAGGGTGACGTTGGTCGGTGGTAAAGAGGGGATCAGCACCCAGGTGATCATCACGCCAAGGCCGAGTTTGACCTTGCGGCTGATCGACTTCTCGCTCAGCAGCGGGGCGGTCATGATCAGCGCCAGCACGCGCGCCAGCGGCCAGAAAAACTGACTGATCCAGAACAGAAGCTGGCTGCTGTCGAACTGAATCATCAGCCGATCATATAAGGCAAATTGCTGAACAGGGTGCGCATATAATCCAGCACCAGGCTCAGCATCCACGGCCCGGCGATCACAATAGTGGCGACCACGGCGAGGATTTTCGGGATAAATGACAGCGTCTGTTCATTGATCTGGGTAGCGGCCTGCAGCAGGCTGATAATCAGCCCGCTGAGCAGGGCGGCCAGCAGCAGCGGAGCGGCCAGCGCCAGCGCCACCTTCAGGGCGTCATGGCCAAGCTGCATTACCGATTCGGGTGTCATGCGTTGCTCCGGTTAGGAATAAAAACTCTGCGCCAGCGAACCCACCAGCAACTGCCAGCCGTCGACCAGCACAAACAGCATCAGCTTGAACGGTAGCGAGATGGTTGCGGGGGGCACCATCATCATCCCCAGCGCCATCAGCACGCTGGCCACCACCAGGTCGATAATCAGGAACGGAATAAATACGGTGAAGCCAATCTGGAACGCGGTTTTCAGCTCGCTGGTGACGTACGCGGGCACCAGAATCCGCATCGGTACCGCTTCCGGCCCGGCCAGCGGCGGCGTGTTGGCCAGCCGGGCGAACAGCGCCAGGTCAGCTTCACGCGTCTGGCGCAGCATAAATTCGCGCAGCGGCTGGGCGCCTTTATCCATCGCTTCCTGCATGCTGATTTTGTCTTCGCTGAACGGCAGATAGGCGTCGGAATAGATCCTGTCGAATACCGGGCCCATAATAAAGAAGGTCAGAAACAGCGCCAGACCGAGCAGCACCTGGTTCGGCGGTGCCGACGGCGTACCGAGGGCGTTGCGCAGCAGGCCAAACACGATAATGATGCGGGTGAAGCTGGTCATCATCAGCAGGATCGCCGGCAGGAAGGTCAGCGAGGTGATAAACACCAGCGTCTGCACCGGCAGCGACCAGCTCTGGCCGCCCCCGGCGAGCGGTTTGCTGATAAGCCCCGGTAACTGGGCATAGACGTTGGGTGCCAGCATCAGCAGCGACAGCACCAGCAGCGGCAGTATGCGTTTCATTTTTGCTTTTGGCCTTTAAGAAGCGACTGGAGGAGCTGACGGAAATCGGCCGGCGCCTGTGGCGGTGTGGATGAGGTCGGTTCAGGGGCCGGGGGCAGGGTGTGCAGATGGGTAATCTGCTGGGCGGTAACGCCCAGCACCAGCCGGGCGCCCTCAACATCCACTACCACGACGCGTTCGCGCTGCCCCAGCTGGCAGCTGGCGCTGACGTTCAGCGTTGCGCCCCGGCCACGTTTCGGTGTCAGGCCCACTCGCTTCGCCAGCCAGGCACAGGCAAGGATCAGCAGAATAATGGCGGCCAGCACGCCGCTGACCTGGGTAAGCACCGATGCGGAAGAGACCGCGGGCTGGCCGACCACCGGCTGTGACGGCTGGGTAGTGTTCACTTAGCGGCTCAGGCGGCGCATGCGTTCGGACGGGGTAATGATGTCGGTAATGCGCACGCCGTACTTATCGGCGACCACCACCACTTCCCCCTGGGCAATCAGATAGCCGTTGATCAGGATATCCAGCGGTTCACCCGCCAGGCCATCCAGCGCCACCACCGAGCCCTGCGTCAGGCGCAGCAGCTCCTTAATGGTCATCTTGGTGCGGCCCAGTTCCACGGTCAGTTTGACCGGAATGTCCATAATCAGGTCGATATCCTGCAGCGATCCGCTGACGTCACCGGCTTCCAGTGATTTGAAAATCCCCGCCGTTGAGGCAGAGGTGGTGCTCGCCTGCTCATTCATCGCATCAGCCCACAGGTCGTCCGCGGAGATGTCGTTGTCGGACGGCTTATTGATGTCACTCATGGGGCTGTTCCTCATTCATCGAGTTCAAAATCGGGTTAATCAGGTGTTCCACGCGCAGCGCATACTGCTTATTCAGCGTGCCGTACTGGCTGGTCAACACCGGTACGCCATCCACATGGGCGATAATGCGGTCCGGTTTTTCAATCGGCAGCACGTCGCCAGGTTTCAGCGCCAGCAGGCGGGAGATACGCATCGAAATGTCGGCGAAGTTAGCCACCAGCTCCAGTTCGGAGTGTTGCACCTGTTTCACCAGCGTATCGCGCCAGTTCTCATCTTCGCGCCGCGAGTTCTCCAGCGGCGGGTTGACCAGCGTTTCACGCAGCGGTTCGATCATGCTGAACGGGATGCAGATGGTGAACTCACCGGTCAGGTTACCCACCTCAACCTGGAACGGCGTGGTGACCACGATATCGTTCGGTGACGTGGTAATGTTGGTGAACTTGACCTGCATTTCGGAACGCACATACTCCACGTCCAGCGGATAGATCGGCTTCCAGGCATCGCTGTAGCCATCCAGCGCCAGCTTCAGCATGCGCTGAATCACGCGCTGTTCGGTATGGGTGAACTCGCGCCCCTCAACCTTAGTCGGGAAGCGGCCGTCGCCGCCGAACAGGTTATCTACCGCGATAAACACCAGACCAGGCGAAAACACCACCAGCGCCGTTCCGCGCAGCGGCTTAAGGTGGATCAGATTGAGGTTAGTCGGTACCGGCAGATTACGGGCAAACTCGTGGTAGGGCTGGATCTTGATCGCCCCCACGGTAATATCCGGACTGCGGCGCAGCAGATTAAACAGCGCCATACGATAAGAACGTGCAAAACGCTCGTTAATAATCTCCAGCGCCTGCAGGCGTTCACGCACCACGCGGCGCTGGGTATTGGGATCGTAAGGGCGAATGCCGTTATCGCTACCCTGACTAACCTGATCGTCTGCTGCGCTGTCGCTGTCGCCATTAAGCAGCGCGTCAATTTCTGCCTGAGAAAGAATGCTATCGCCCATAAATTTACATCACCGCAGTATGAAGGCCGTAAACAGTACGTCGGTCACGACCTGCTGGGGTTGTCCTTGCACCAGCGGAGGTGCCAGTACCTGTTTGATCTGTGTTACTAATTCCTGCTTACCCTGCTCATTGGCTAACGTAGCAGCGTTTTGACGCGATAACAGCAGCAGCAGTCGGCTGCGTACTTCCGGTAAATAATCATTCAGACGACGACGGGTATCTTCATCCGGCAAACGCAGGGTAAAGCCTACGTAGAGCACGCGATCCGGATCGTTGTCAGGATTGATCAAATTGACCGTAAAAGTGTCCAGAGCAAAAAACACCGGCGCCGGCGGTGGTTCCGGCTTAGCAGCCGCAGTGGCGTTAGCCGGAGAGTTCATCGAGCGCCAGACTGTATAGCCCGCCACGCTGCAAGCGACCAGAGTTACTACCAGCAACACCGGTATCAGGAGCTTACGTTTGCCGCTTTTGGCTTTAGCGTTATCAGTCATATTAGCTGTAACTTCCTGTGATTATTTTCGGGGGCGGTGCCACCTAATCCGCTAACCCACGGCGTTGCGGGCAAATTATCCCGCGTCCTGAGCCAAACAATAGGCTGAAAAGACGCGGATAATGCCGTCAGCTTACGCGTTTGTAGCCGTCAGGCGAAAATATCGACAGCGCTGGACCCTGCGGCGCGCGCCTGCAGGGCGGCAGGTACGGCAAGAGGCGTCACATCACTGCTATTTTCCGAAGCAAGACTAAACTGGCTTCCGCTGTTATTACGCTGCTGCTCCTGCTGCCCGGCGAAGGACTGGTTCTGCGGGAACGCATCGCTACTTACATTACTTTGACCCAGGTTGATGCCACTCTCAGCCAGGGCACTGCGCAGCTGTGGAAGCGCGGCTTCCAGCGCGGCACGTACCTGACTGTGGTTCGACACCAGACTCAACTGTGCCTGATCATTATCCAGCTTCAGGCTGATCTGGATACTGCCCAGGTCCTGCGGGTGCAGACGTAGTTCGGCGGTCTGCTGCCCGTTACGGCTGAACATCAGGATCTGCTGTCCCAGTGCCTGCTGCCACTCCGTGCTGCCGAGCTGAGAATTAAGCTGCGGCGTGGCCGTTGCGGTGACCAGCGAGCTACCCGCTGGCGTCAGCGGAGCGGTTGCGGCACTGATGGCATTTGTAGTTATCGTCGCATTAGTAGCAGAACTTGAATTTTCTTTATCGATATCTTTACCAATAGTGCTCATAACCTGCTGAAAAGCCGGGCCAGATGCCGATTCTGCCGCGTCTGTAGCCTGATTACCAGCATCGTTGTGGGCGCTCAGCAGGGGCTGGCCGCTGCTGCGTGGCGTGCCGCTGGTGGTGGTGCTGGTCAGCAGGCCGGCTGCGCGCCCGTTTCCGGCATCGGCTTCATCGGTGGCGAGGCCTTCACCTTTACCTGCGGTCTGCGTCGTGCGCGGCACCAGCGTACTGGCCGGCAGCATCGCCTGCAGGGCTTGCAGGGCCTGTAAATCCATGTCGCTGAGCGCGATCGCCGGTTTGAGCTGGCTGTCGTCGTCGCCGATGGCGGCAGGCAGCGTGCCGCTGGTCTGCGGCTGCAGCAGCGCGTTCAGCGCATCCGGTTTGTCCAGCGCGGAGAGCAGATCGCTGAGACGTGACTTCGCCGCGCTCTTGTCAGAGGCGCTCTGTTCCGTGCTGACGTCAGGCAGGGTAGGTTTACCGGTGCCGCTCTGCTGTGCCAGTGAGAGCAGACGGTTGCCCAGCAGGGTCAAAAATTCTGGCTGCGCGCCGTCGCCAGCGGTGGCGGCATCGGTGGATGCGTTGGTATCCGTCGCGAAGGTGCCGGAACGGCTGCTGGTAATCGGCGTGGCTGTCGCTGTCGTCGTGGACGTAGTAACCGGTGTTGGCAAAGGGATCATTCGCCTTTCCTCAATAGTGCCCGTTGGGCAAATTCATCCATCCGTTTCTGATCGAGACGGTTTTCTTGTAATAACGCGTTCGCGGCCGCGCGGGCCTGCAGCGTCTCATAGGCATGCAGCCGCTGCTGTTTGTCGCGCCACAGGTTAAGTGCGCCTTCAACCCGTTGATTCCACTGCGTCAGCTGCTGGCGATGCTGCTGAATGGCCTTCTCCAGCGTCTCAATAAACTGGTGATAGTTGTACCAGCGGGTGCTGGCAATCCCCTGAGTCATGGTGTTATTGAGATTACTGCGGTACTCATCCTGGTAGTTGAGCAGCATGTTCAGCTGCTCATCTGCCTGTTTCTGTGCGCGCCGCATATCGCCTAACTGGATAGCGGCTTTCTCGACATCTTTCAGCGCCAGGTCGCGCAGGGTGTCAATTGCTGAGGCCTGTTTAGCCATAAACCCTCCGGCGGCGAGCTACCCTGTGCTCAGGGCGCTAGCCGAAAATCGCCTGCAGATGCAGGCAGGCATCATCGAAACTGCTGCGCTCAAACATCCCCTGCTGCAGGAAGGCCTCCAGTTCGGGGTAAAGTCTGATCGCTTTGTCGAGCGTCGGGTCGGTGCCGGCGGCGTAGGCGCCGACGCTGACCAGATCGCGGTTACGCTGGAAGCTGGACAGCAGCTGTTTAAACTGGCGCACCCGCGCGTAATGGGTGTCGTCGATCAGGTGCGCCATCACGCGGCTGATCGAGGCTTCAATATCAATGGCCGGATAGTGGCCGGACTCGGCTAAGCGGCGGGATAACACGATATGGCCATCCAGAATCGCACGCGCCGAATCGGCGATCGGGTCCTGCTGGTCATCGCCTTCGGTTAAAACGGTGTAGAAGGCGGTGATTGAACCGCCGCCGTCAATGCCGTTACCGGCGCGTTCCACCAGCGCCGGCAGTTTGGCAAACACGGAAGGCGGGTAGCCTTTGGTTGCCGGTGGCTCACCGATTGCCAGCGCGATTTCGCGCTGTGCCATGGCGTAGCGGGTCAGCGAGTCCATAATCAGCAGCACGTGCTGGCCGCGATCGCGAAAATCTTCCGCAATCCGCGTGGCGTAAGAGGCACCCTGCATGCGCAGCAGCGGGGAAACGTCCGCCGGCGCGGCGATCACCACCGAGCGCGCGCGGCCCTCGATGCCGAGAATATTTTCAATAAAGTCTTTTACTTCGCGGCCGCGCTCGCCGATTAAGCCCACCACGATCACGTCGGCTTTGGTGTAGCGCGCCATCATCCCCAGCAGCACGCTTTTGCCGACGCCGGAGCCGGCAAACAGCCCCATACGCTGGCCGCGGCCGACGGTGAGCAGGGCGTTGATCGCCCGCACGCCGGTATCCAGTACGTCGGTGATCGGCGTGCGCTGCAGCGGGTTAAACGGCGGCGTGGCCAGCGCGGCACGGTAGCCGGTTTCCGGTGCGGGCAGGCCGTCCAGCGGGCGACCGCTGCCGTCCAGCACCCGGCCAAGCAGCTCCGGCCCGAGCATCATCTGCTTGCCGTTATGACTGCCGTCGCCGCTGACGCGGGCGTAAACGCGCGCGCCGGGCAGAATGCCTTCCACCTCTTCCAGCGGCATCATCAGCAGGCGCTGGCCGTTAAAGCCGACAACTTCGCTCTCCACCTCGCTGATGCCCTGGCCATCGTGACGTTCAATAACGCAGGTGGCACCGAGCGGCAGCTGCAGGCCGGTTGCTTCCAGCACCAGGCCGGTAGCACGGGTCAGGCGGCCGTAACGACGCACCTCCGGCACCGACGCCATGCGCTTTTCAAAATTATCCAGCGTGCCGAGCCAGCGTGACAGTCGCGTGGTCATTACAGCTCTCCCGGCGCGGCCAGGCGGCACAGCTCATGCCAGCGGGTGGCAACGCTGGCGTCGAGATCGCCATCTTCCGCGCTGACCTTGCAGCCGCCGGGATGAATGCCCGGATCGGCCAGCAGCCGCCAGTCGTGCAGATTCAGGGTCGCCCCAAGGCTCTGCTCGATGCGCGGCAGGTCTTCCGGGCTGACCCGCAGCGTCGGCTTGCCGCTGAACATCGGCTCCTGCTGCAGCATGGTCTGGATCTGCCGCAGCAGGGCGGTACCGTCCACCTGCGGTGCCTGGCCAATCACCTGGCGCGCCGCTTCCAGCGCCAGCTGCATCAGCCGGGCGGCGATCACGCTGTCCAGCGCTTCCAGAGTATGGTGAAACTCTGATACCAGCTGCTGCATCCGCGCCTGCAGCGGGGCCTGCTGCTGCTGTGCCTCGCTGAGGCCCTGCTGCATGCCGCTGTCATAACCGGCCTTTTGCCCCTCGGCAAAGCCGCGCTGCTGGCCTTCCGCGTAGCCCTGGGCACGTGCGTCTTCCCGCTCGCGCGTCAGCCATTGCTCATGTTCGAGCTGCTGCTGGTCAACGGCGGGGGCTTCTTCGCCGAACTCCGGTAGCTGCGGGTCATCACTCAGCGTCAGCGGTGGAATAGCCGGCCGCTCGCGCGCCATCAGATCGTCCGGTACCCAGCGCTGCCAGGGCAGGGAAACGTTATCAGACATAGGTCTCTTCGCCCCCGCCAATCACCATCTCGCCGCTTTCGGCCAGACGACGTACGATCAGCAGAATCGCTTTCTGCTCGCCCTCGACGGCAGACATACGCATCGGGCCGCGGTTGGCCAGGTCGTCGCGCAGGATATCGGCCGCACGCTGCGACATATTGCGCAGGAACTTCTCGCGCAGCGGCTGTTCGGAGCCTTTCAGTGCCACCAGCAGCGATTCGGATTCCACTTCCTGCAGCAGGCGCTGAATGCTGCGATCGTCGACCTCGATAAGGTTTTCGAACAGGAACATCTCGTCGACGATTTTCTGTGCCAGCTCGCCATCGAATTCGCGTACCGCGTCGATAACCGCCTCTTCCTGTTGAGACTTCATCAGGTTGATAATCTCGGCCGCCGTGCGCACGCCGCCCATCTTCGCCCGCTTGAGGTTCTGACCATCCAGCAGGCCGTTGAGCACTTCGGTCAGCTCGGCCAGCGCCACCGGCTGTACGCCGCCAAAGGTAGCGATACGCAGCATCACATCGTGGCGTAAACGTTCGTCGAACTGTGCCAGGATATCGGCCGCCTGGCCACGTTTGAGGTGCACCATAATGGTGGCAATAATCTGCGGGTGTTCGTCGCGGATCAGATCTGCAGCCGCCTGCGGCTCCATAAAGTTGAGCGTTTCCATCCCGGTGGCGGTGCCGCGGGTTTCCAGAATATCTTCCAGCAGGCTGGAGGCGCGCTCTTCGCCGAGCGCCTTCACCAGCACGCTGCGCAGGTAGTCATTGGAGTTGATGCTCAGCGCCGCGAACTGTTCGGCGTCGATCTCAAACTCGCGCAGCACGTCGGTCAGCTGCTTGTGCGAGACCTGGCGCATGCTGGCAATCGCCGAGCTCAGATGCTGGACTTCGCGGGTGTCGAGGTGCTTGAACACCTCGGCCGCGCGGTCTTCACCGACCGTCATCATCAGAATGGCGCTTTTTTCAGTTCCGGTGAGACTCATAGCTCGTCCTTCATCCACTGGCGAATAACCAGAGCCACCACCCGTGGGTCATTTTCTGACATCTCACGGATACGCTGGCTCATCACCTCAGCGCTTACGCGGTGCTGAGATTTACGTTCCTGATCGAGCTCATCTTTCGACAGCTTGACCGACACACCTTCATCATCATTACCGCGTGACGTTGCTGCCACTGCGGCCGCTTCGGCGATCGCCTTATCCTGCGCGGCTTTACGCAGCAGCTGTGGGCGAACCAGTTTGCGGTAGAGGATCCAGGCGACAATCAGCACCAGCAGCCAGCGTCCGGCTTCCAGCATCTGATCGATAAAGCGCTGCTGCTTCCAGAACGGCAGGGCATCGCCCAGGTCATCGCTGGCGGTAAACTGCGAATTAACCACGTTCAGGCTGTCGCCGCGCTGGCTGGAGAACCCCATCGCTTCGCGGGTCAAATCTTCAATCTGCTTCAGCTGCGCTTCATTCAGCGCCACCGGCTTACCGGCGGCATCGCTGCGGTAGTTCACGACGACCGCCACCGACAGCCGCTGCACTTCACCGACGTTCATTTTGGTGTGCAGAATGGTGCGGTTGACTTCGTAGTTGGTGGTGTCGTCGTTACGGGTATTGGAGGGCACGGTGCTGGCCGCCGTGCTGGTGGCCGCGTTAGCCGTCGCGTTGTTCGCGGTCGGGTTAGCCCCGGCGGCGTTAGCGTTCGGGGTGGTAATTGGCCCGGAATTGGCCGGCGCTGGCTGGTTGGAGAGGGCGCCTGGCACGCCGCCAGGATACTGCCCGCCCAACTGCTGACTGTTGCTGCTCTGACGCGAACGAACGGCCTGCTGGTCCGGGCTGCTGTTCGGCTTGTACTGCTCATCGGTCTGTTCACGCTTGTTGAAGTCGACCTGCGCGGTCACCTGCGCGTGCACGTTGCCGTTGCCGACAATCGGGCCGAGGATCGCTTCGATGCGCTGCTGATAACGGCTCTCAACGTCGCTGGTGTATTTCAGCTGGGTATCATTCAGATCGCGTCCGCTGGTATCCGACTGGGTCAGCAGGCGTCCACCCTGATCGACTACGGTGACGTTGCCCGGCGGCATGCCGGCGACGCTGCTGGAGACCATATGCACCACGGCATTGATCTGACCTTCATCCAGCGCGCGGCCCGCCTGCAGCGCCAGCGTTACCGACGCGGACGGGGCCTTCTGCTCGCGCACGAACAGCGACGGTTTTGGCATCGCCAGGTGGACGCGCGCGCCTTTCACCGGGCCGAGGGTTTCAATGGTTCGCGCCAGTTCGCCTTCCAGCGCGCGCTGGTAGTTAACCTGTTCGCTGAACTGGCTGATGCCGAACTTCTCTTTATCCAGCAGCTCAAAGCCAACGGAGCCGCCTTTTGGCAGCCCCTGGGACGCCAGACGCAGGCGCAGCTCATGCACTTTATCGGCCGGCACCATCAGTGCCCCGCCCTTATCATCAAACTGATAGGGGATGTTCATCTGGGTCAGCTGGGTGACGATAGCACCGCCGTCTTCATTGCTCAGGTTGCTGTACAGGACGCTGTAGTTCGGCTGTTTTGCCCACAGCACCATGGCCATCACCACGGCGATTAGCGCAGCTACGGCGACGATAATGGGAATACGGGGGTTGGCGCGTAGGCGGGCGAACAGGTCGTTAAGACCCTTCTTTTCTGAGTTAGCCTGCGTGACAGTTGAATTCATGACCCTTTCCTGCCTGATCGTTGACCGGAACTTGTGCTGTTATTGTTATGTGGTAACAAAACTGACTCCCTGATGCGCTGGCTTAAAAAAAAATCCACCTCGATGGACTGCCATTATTTTCTGAAATGAGAAATTTAATGGGTGGA
This sequence comes from Erwinia sp. B116, assembly GCF_002865965.1. NCBI lineage: Bacteria > Pseudomonadati > Pseudomonadota > Gammaproteobacteria > Enterobacterales > Erwiniaceae > Erwinia > Erwinia sp. B116. The sequence continues at coordinate 88,014 of NZ_JRZZ01000010.1, read as the reverse complement.
TAAGCCGGGTTTTTTGCAGCTATTTAGCGGCTTTGTCTTATTGACACTGTGCTAACTTTGTTCACAACAGCAAAAACCAGGGTGCAGGACAGGGGAAATCATGGCGATTCAGGGTATTGAAAGTGTGGTGCAGGCGCTGCAGTCCACCGCGTTACAGGCCGGCGGTAAGAGCGCTGAGACTGGCAGTCAGGCGGATTTTGGCGCTGAGCTGAAGGCGGCGTTAAATCGCATCAGCGAAACGCAAACCGCGTCGCGTCAGCAGGCGCAGGATTTTGAACTGGGCAAAGAGGGCATCTCGCTGAATGACGTGATGGTGGACATGCAGAAATCGAGCGTGTCGATGCAGATGGGCATTCAGGTGCGTAACAAGCTGGTCAGTGCGTACACAGAAATCATGAATATGACGGTGTAAGTAATTGTTTTAAGGCGATAAAGAAGGCGTTCTTTATCGCCAGTGGGGCGGCAGCGTAACGGGGCAGAGAGCGATCAGATTGTGTCATCCGGCGTACGTTGTACCACCAGCTCCAGCGCATTGCGGTAGATATCCAACTGCACGACGTCGTTTTCCGATTCCAGCTTCTGCAGCAGATAAAAAATCACATCCTTGTTAGTGACAAAGCCTTTTTGCGCGGTGATCTGGGCCATGGCCAGCCGCACGACTTCCGCTTCACTCAGATGAAGGTCGTCTGACATTTTGAAATATTCAGAAATTTGCGACTCGGTTGAAATTTCCTGCTGCATGGTCGTATCTCCAAAAGCTTCCCGTTTACCGCCCGGACAGGGGCAGGCAAAAACGGAGAAGCATGCTAAAATAGGAAGCGATCGTTAAAAAATTACCTCTGCAAGTAGAAATCCGATTACCTGCAGAGGCGATGCAAAGCATCATTCGTTACGCGAAGCCTTCTGGCTTCCCGTTAAATCTATACAATGATCGTAAGCTTGTACAACTTTACCGTAAAATATTTTACTGGTCAGATCTGTTGGCTGAAGTATAGTCCACTATCGCTGACTCATTTCACCCTTTCTGCTGAATATTTCCCCGTTGCTGCCGATAACTGCTGATAGCGCCTGCTGTCACGGCCCCTGTCAATTACAGCCCGAGGATGAAATGGATAATTTCCAGAAAGAGATCGACGAGAGAGCGAACCTCGCCTTATCAAACAAGTTCGAACTGCTGCTGTTCCGCCTCGGGTGTGCTGAAGGGCAGGAAAAACCTGAACTGTTTGGCATCAACGTTTTCAAACTGCGCGAAATCGTGCCGATGACCGCCATCACCCGCGCGGCGGGCATGCACTCTCCGCTGCTCGGCATGGCTAACATTCGCGGCCAGCTGATCCCGGTGATTGACCTGCCGGCGGTGGCGGGCTGTATCCCGGCCACCGGATTAAATCTCCTGCTGGTTACCGAGTATGCCCGCAGTACCCAGGCTTTTGCCGTTGAGTCGGTGGAAGACATCGTGCGGCTCAACTGGAACCAGGTCCACGCCGCCGAGTCAGGCGTCAGCACCCACAACATCACCAGCATTGCCTGCCTGGATGATGCCAACACCATGGCGATGGTGCTGGACGTTGAACAGATCCTGCATGACGTGATCCCCTCCGTGCGTGAAGTGAAAGAGAACGACATCCAGCTGAAAAACTTCAAAATGAAGCCGGGCGCGGTGGCGATCGTCGCGGAAGACTCAAAGGTGGCGCGCTCGATGATCGAGCAGGGGCTGAAGGTAATGGGGATTCCGGCGCTGTCATTTACCACCGGGCTGGAAGCCTGGACGCAGATCAAGATGATGGTGGCAGACGCGCAAAAGGAAGGAGTATCGATTCACGACAAGATTGGCCTGGTGCTGACCGACCTGGAGATGCCGGAAATGGACGGCTTCACCCTGACGCGCAATATCAAAACCGATCTCGGCCTGCAGCAAATTCCGGTGGTGATCCACTCCTCGCTCTCCGGCAGCGCCAATGAAGATCACGTGCGCAAGGTCGGGGCCAACGGTTATGTGGCAAAATTTGAGATTGGCCAGCTCTCCGCGGTGATCCACCAGGTGCTGGAGGACGCGGCGCGCTAAGCCGCGTGGCCAGCCCACGCAGGCGGGGCTGTAACGCTGACTCCGGTCTGGAGGAGGAACTCCGCGCCTACAATACAAACTCCGGACGTACCTGATTACGTCCGCTGTGTTTGGCGATATACAGTTGCTGGTCGGCCTGGTCGATGGCCGCATCCAGACTCTGTACGTGATCGATATCCAGCGCGCTCAGACCGATACTGACGGTAACGCTCAGATTGTTACCGTTGAGCAGAATTTCATTTTTTTCAATGCGGTGGCGCAGCCGGTTGGCCAGCAGGAACGCCCTCGCCGGGTTAATACCCTCAATCAGTACCAGAAATTCTTCGCCACCCATGCGGCAGATAATCGCCGACGGTTGCAGCGACTGACGGATGCACTCCGCGGTGCGGGCAAGTACGTGGTCGCCCGAGGCGTGGCCCCAGGTATCATTAATATTTTTAAAGCGGTCGATGTCCACCAGGAACGCCGCGCCGGTAAAGTTGCGCGTTTTCCCACGCGGCTTCATCAATGTTTCCAGCCGTGAGGAGAGCCCGCTGCGGGTCAACGCGCCGGTCAGCAGATCGAAGTCGGCACGCTGGGTCACCCGCGCTACCAGCTTTTTATTGGCGGTGGTGCTCAGGGCGACGATCAGCGGGCCAATCAGCATGGCCGCCACGCCCACCCGGGCTGACGACAGGCTGTCGATGCGAAACAGGTCATCTTTGCCCTGGATATTCAGCACGTTACTGGCCACGAGGATAATCTCGCTGATGCCGGTGATAAAGGTCAGGCAGCAGGTGACAAACAGCGGATAGCTGATGGCGCACCACAGCAGGGCGGGTAGCGGGAACAGCAGGCTGGCGCCGCCGCCGACCCAGATGCCGGCCACGGTGGTGATAACCAGCGTTACTACCGGCAGCAGCGAACTTTCCTGCCTGACCTTCTTCATCTCTTTCAGCTCATCGCGGCGCGGCAGGCTGATCACCAGCGGCAGCAGCAGTAATGAGGTGGAGAGCTGTTCGGAGAACCATGAAAACAGCGCCTTAAACAGCTCATCGTGGAAGTAACGCTCGCTGACGATAGCACCCAACACTGCACATGCGGCGGCGCCGATCATCGACGCCGGGAACACCCTGACCAGCGCCTGCAGGCGGCGCGGCTGGGCGCCGGTGAAGCGATCGGTCAGCAGCACCCAGCGGGCGCAGGCCACAAAAGCCATATTGGCGATATTCAGGCCGACGGAAATCAGCAGCGGCGTGCCCCACAGCAGGTCCACCGTCAGCATCCCGCAGAACATGATCAGCAGCGTTACCGGATGATCCAGCCGTGGAAAACGTATCAGCAGCCCGACCAGCAGGGCGTTGCCGGGCCAGAAGATCGACAGGGATTCGAAGCTGCGCAGGCTTAACCCGGTCAGGGAGAGCACCATGGCAAGCGAAAAGAGCAAAGCAAGCTGTTTCAGGCTGAATGGTTGATATTGCATGGCTTAGCTCAGGGCAGTTGTTATGGCCGCTCATGCGATCGGTGCGTTAAGCTTTGCCCTGCGGCGAACAACAGACCTGATTCGAATGGGTGAGTTAAAATTACGCGCCCACACGATACGTGACAAGCCGGATTAACGCAATTTATTAAACTATCCTCATGAAAGGGATTAAAAAAACGGCATGGATTACGTTTTTTTGCGCTATCCGTGCCGGGACATTGTCCGAATGTTTCAGACATTGACAAAACAATCAGCGCTTCATGGGCTTAGTGGTTCCATAACGCCGTGCTAACCTTTATCATCCCCGCTATTCAACGCTGCCGTTGCGGCCACCTTAAAGACGGATTTTATGTATCGACCTGTCGCCCTGTTTATTGGTCTGCGCTACATGCGCGGACGTGCTTCTGACCGCTTCGGGCGGTTTGTCTCCTGGCTGTCGGCCATCGGCATTACGCTTGGCGTGATGGCGCTGGTCACCGTACTGTCGGTGATGAACGGCCTTGAGCACGAGCTGGAGAAAAACACCCTCGGGCTGATGCCGCAGGCGGTGCTCTCAGGCACGTCCGGCTCCATCAACCCACAGCAGATCCCAGCCAGCCAGCTGCACCTGCGTGGCGTCGATCGGATAACGCCGCTGACCACCGGTGAGGTGGTGATGCAGAGCGCCGCCAGCGTCGGCGTTGGTGTGATGCTCGGCGTCAACCCTGACGAAGCCGATCCGCTGACCCCCTACCTGATTAACGTGCAGCAGCAACAGCTGCAGCCGGGCCAGTATCACCTGATCCTTGGCGAGCAGCTGGCGACCCAGCTGGGCGTCAAGCGCGGCGACAGCCTGCGGCTGATGGTGCCGTCTGCCAGCCAGTTCACGCCGATGGGGCGCATCCCCAGCCAGCGTCTGTTTACGGTGATCGGTACCTTTGCTTCTAACAGCGACGTCGACGGCTATCAGATTATGGTTAACCAGCAGGACGCCTCGCGCCTGATGCGCTACCCGGCGGGCAACATTACCGGCTGGCGTCTGTGGCTGGACAAACCGCTACAGGTGGACAGCCTCAGCCAGCAGGCGCTGCCGGCCGGGCTGGTGTGGAGCGACTGGCGCGATCGCAAAGGCGAGCTGTTCCAGGCGGTGAAGATGGAGAAAAATATGATGGGGCTGCTGCTCAGCCTGATCGTCGCCGTTGCCGCCTTTAACATCATCACTTCTCTTGGCCTGCTGATTATGGAAAAGCAGGGTGAAGTGGCGATCCTGCAAACCCAGGGGCTGACCCGCCGCCAGGTGGTGGCGGTGTTTATGGTGCAGGGCGCCACCGCCGGCATCGTCGGCGCGCTGTTCGGTGCGCTGCTGGGCGTGCTGCTGGCCAGCCAGCTGAACAATTTAATGCCGGTGATTGGCGCGTTCCTCGACGGCGCGGCGCTGCCGGTCGAGATTTCCATGACCCAGGTGGCCACCATTACCCTAACGGCGATGGTGGTGGCGCTGTTGTCCACGCTCTACCCTTCCTGGCGCGCCGCCGCCGTTCAACCCGCTGAGGCTTTACGTTATGAGTAACACCATCCTGTTGCAGTGCGACAACCTGTGCAAACGCTATCAGGAGGGCAGCGTGCAGACCGATGTCCTGCGCAACGTCTCCTTCAGCATGGGCAGCGGCGAGATGACGGCGATTGTCGGCAGCTCCGGTTCCGGTAAAAGTACCCTGATGCACCTGCTCGGTGGGCTGGATACGCCGACCTCCGGCGAAGTGGTGTTTGACGGCCGATCGCTGAACGGCATGTCTTCCGCCGCCAAGGCCGAGCTGCGCAACCGCGAGCTGGGTTTTATCTATCAGTTCCACCACCTGCTGCCGGACTTCAGCGCGCTGGAGAACGTGGCGATGCCGCTGCTGATCGGCAAAACCAGCAAAGCGGAGGCGCAGAGCCGTGCGCTGGCGATGCTCAAAGCGGTGGGGCTGGAGCACCGCGCCGCACACCGCCCGGCGGAGCTCTCCGGCGGTGAGCGCCAGCGCGTGGCGATCGCCCGTGCGCTGGTCAATAAACCGCGGCTGGTGCTGGCCGATGAACCGACCGGTAACCTGGACGCGCGCAACACCGATGCCATCTTTGGCCTGCTCGGTGAACTGAACCGCAGCCAGGGTACCGCCTTCCTGGTGGTCACCCACGATCTGCAGCTGGCGAAACGCATGGGCCGCCAGATGGAGATGCGTGACGGGCAGCTCAGCGAACAGCCGACGCTGACGGGTAGCCTGTGATGGGGCAGCTCTCTCTTCTGCTGGCGCTGCGCTTCAGCCGCGGCCGTCGTCGGGGCGGCATGGTGTCGCTGATCTCGGTGATCTCCACCGTCGGCATTGCGCTGGGGGTGATGGTACTGATTATCGGCCTCAGCGCGATGAACGGCTTCGAACGCGAGCTGAACAACCGCATTCTGGCGGTGGTGCCGCACGGCGAGATCGAAGCGGTTAACCAGCCGTTTACCGGCTGGCAGAGCCTGCTGCCAAAAATCGAACAGGTGCCCGGCGTGGCCGCCGCCGCCCCCTACATTAACTTCACCGGCCTGATCGAGAGCGGCAGCAAGCTGCAGGCGGTGCAGGTGAAGGGCGTGGATCCGGCGCAGGAAGGGCGCCTGAGCGCGCTGCCGTCCTACGTACAGAACGGTGCCTGGCAGAGCTTTGCCGCCGGCAGGCAGCAGATCCTGCTGGGGCAGGGGGTGGCCAACAGCCTGAAGCTGAAGCAGGGCGACTGGCTGACCATCATGATCCCCAACAGCGATCCTGAACATAAGCTGCTGCAGCCGAAGCGGGTGCGCCTGCAGGTCAGCGGCATCCTGAAGCTCAGCGGCATGCTCGATCACAGCCTGGCGCTGGTGCCGCTGGCCGACGCGCAAAGCCTGCTGGGCATGGGCGACAACGTCACCGGCATCGCGCTGAAGGCGAAAGATCCGTTTGACGCGCAGAAGCTGGTGCGCGCCGCCGGGGAAGTGACCCACAGCTACGTCTATATCCGCAGCTGGATTGGCACCTACGGCTATATGTACCGCGATATCCAGATGATCCGCGCCATTATGTACCTGGCGATGGTGCTGGTGATCGGCGTGGCCTGCTTCAACATCGTCTCCACGCTGGTGATGGCGGTAAAGGACAAGAGCGGGGATATCGCCGTGCTGCGTACCCTCGGCGCGAAAGACGGCCTGATCCGGGCGATCTTCGTCTGGTACGGCCTGCTGGCCGGGCTGGTGGGCAGCGTTAGCGGCGTGGTGCTGGGGGTGCTGGCCGCGCTGAACCTGACGCCGATCGTTCACGCGCTTGAAACCTTGACCGGCTACCATTTCCTGTCCGGCGATATCTACTTTATTGATTTCCTGCCGACCGAGCTGCACTGGCGGGATGTGATCACGGTGCTCGCCACCTCGCTGCTGTTAAGCCTGATCGCCAGCTGGTATCCGGCGCGGCGCGCCAGCCGCATCGATCCGGCGCGGGTGCTGAGTGGGCAGTAAGGTCGGGAGACGCGATGTACTACGGATTTGACGTCGGCGGCAGCAAAATTGCCCTCGGCGTGTATAACGAGCAACGCCAGCAAGTATGGAGCCGGCGCGTGCCGACCCCGGCAGATGACTATGCGCAACTGCTGGATACGCTGTGTGAACTGACCGCTGAAGCGGATGCGCACTGCGGTCAGCGGGGTAGCGTTGGCATCGGCGTGCCCGGCCTGCCGGTGCCGGACGACGGCACGCTGTTTACCGCCAATATCCCGGCGGCGCGCGGCCGCACGCTGCAGGCAGATCTCAGCCAGCGCCTCGGGCGCGCGGTGCGCATCGATAACGATGCCAACTGTTTTGCCCTGTCGGAAGCCTGGGACGATGAGTTTCAGGCCTACCCGGTGGTGCTGGGGATCATTCTCGGCACCGGCGTCGGCGGCGGGCTGATCGTCGAGGGTAAACCGGTCACCGGCCGCAACTACGTGGTCGGCGAGCTGGGGCATATGCGGCTGCCGGTGGATGCGCTGGAGATCCTCGGGCGCGACGTGCCGCTGCTGCCCTGCGGCTGTGGCAAACGCGGCTGTATTGAGGGCTATCTCTCAGGAAACGGTTTTGCCTGGCTGTGGCAGCACGTTTATAAGCAGAGTCTCAGTGCACCGGAGATAATCACCCGGTATTATCAGGGAGATGCTGACGCACGGCAGCACACCGAGCGCTACCGTGACCTGCTGGCGGTGTGCCTCGGTAACTGGCTGACGCTGCTCGACCCGCACCTGGTGGTGTTCGGCGGCGGATTATCCAATTTTGACGCGCTGTATGAGGGGCTGGCGGAGCGGGTGGCACCTTTGCTGCTACCGGTGGCCCGGCCACCGCGGTTTGCCAAAGCCCGTCATGGAGACGCAGGCGGAATGCGCGGTGCCGCATTTCTGCATATTAAAAGCCTGTCCCGGTAAAATAACCTGATGGGATGGCTCAAAGGATTAAGGAGAGGTTATGATGCGTACACCCCGCCGCCGTCTGCGGCTGGCCCGCGACAAGAAGAACCGCCGCAAGGTTCAGCAGCGTTTTCGTCAGCGCATCTTCGAGCGCGACCGTAACCTTGAAATCGCCATGCATCCGCTGCCGCGCGTGGTGGTGCTGACCGGGGCCGGTATCTCCGCCGAGTCCGGCATCCAGACCTTTCGCGCCGCCGACGGCCTGTGGGAATCCCACCGCGTTGAGGACGTTGCCACGCCGGAAGGCTTTCAGCGTAACCCGGAACGGGTGCAGGAATTCTACAACGCCCGCCGCCAGCAGCTGCAACAGCCTGAGATCCAGCCTAACGCCGCGCACCTGGCGCTGGCCGAACTGGAGTCCGCACTGGGCGACCGTCTCCTGCTGGTGACGCAGAATATCGACAACCTGCACGAACGTGCCGGCAACCGCAACGTGATCCACATGCACGGTGAACTGCTCAAGGTGCGCTGCGTCTCCAGCGGCCAGGTGCTGCACTGGAACGACGACGTGAAACCGGACGACCGCTGCCACTGCTGCCAGTTCCCGTCGCGGCTGCGCCCGCACGTGGTGTGGTTTGGCGAAATGCCGTTGCATATGGAGGAGATCTACCAGGCGCTGGCCGAGGCCGATTACTTTGTGGCGATCGGCACCTCAGGCCACGTCTATCCGGCGGCCGGGTTCGTCAGCGAAGCTAAACTGCAGGGCGCGCACACGCTGGAGCTGAACCTGGAACCAAGCCAGGTCGGCAGCGAATTCGCCGAAGCGCAGTACGGCCTCGCCAGCGAAGTGGTCCCGGCCTGGGTGCGCGGACTGCTGGACGGGCTGAAGCGCTAAGCGGGCTGAAACAGCCGACAGAGGATTTCCGCTGCCACTGTTGCTGCTCCCACACCGGCCTGAAAACACCCCGCTAATGCTGCTCTTGTTTAAAAGATCCCTGTCACTGATGTGACAGGAGAACGGTTAGATCTCATCACGTATGTTGCCTTACTGATTGCTGTCACGCTTGCCTGTCGGCAGCGAAAAAATCAAATGTGCCACCACGCCGCCAACCAGCCCCCAGAACGCCGCCCCGACGCCAAACAGGCTGACGCCGGAGGCGGTAATCAGAAAGGTAATCACCGCCGCGTCACGCTGCTTCCCATCGCCCAGCGCGCGCTGCAGGCTGCCGGCAATGGTGCCCAGCAGCGCCAGCCCGGCGATGGTGTGGATCAGCGGCAGCGGGAGTGCGTTAAGCAGGCCGCCGATCGCGCCGCCGAAAATACCTGCCAGAAGATAGAACAGCCCGGCCATTGCCGCCGCCCAGTAGCGCCGCTGCGGATCGGGGTGGACGTCCGGCCCCATGCAGATCGCCGCGGTAATCGCCGCAATGCACATGGTAAAGCCGCCAAACGGCGCCAGCAGCAGCGCGGTCAGCCCGGTCCAGGCGATCAGCGGCGACACCGGCAGCGTATAACCGGCGGCCTTCAGCGTGGCGATGCCCGGCGCGTTTTGCGAAGCCATGGTGACCACAAAAAACGGAATGCCGATGCTCAGCAGGCTGGCGGGGTTAAAGTGCGGCATCACGAACTGCGGGGCCACCACGCTCGGCCCACCACTGAAGTGGATCGCGCCCTGGCCCCAGGCCACCGCCAGCCCGCACAGCAGCGTCAGCACGATGGCGTAACGCGGCAGCAGGCGGCGCGCCAGCAGATACGTCAGCAGCATGCTGCCGCTGAGGGAAAAATTGACCTGCAGCGCGCCAAAGGCGTCAATGCCGAAGCGCAGCAGGATGCCGGCCAGCATCGCGCTGGAGATGGCCAGCGGAATATAGTTCATCAGTCGGGCGAACAGCCCGGTCACGCCGCAGAAAACGATCAGCGCCGAGGCGAAAATAAACACGCCGATGGCGTCGTTGATCGAGGTACCGGGCAGGGTGGTGACCAGCAGCGCCGCGCCGGGCGTTGACCACGCGGTCAGCACCGGCGTGCGGTACCACAGCGACAGCCCCAGCGAGGTTATGCCCATCCCCAGCCCGAGCATACTCAGCCAGCCGTTGATCTGCAGCGGCGTGGCTCCGGCCGCCGCTGCGGCCTGGAAGATAATCGCCGCCGAACTGGTATAACCGACCAGCACGGCAACAAAACCGGCCACCACGGCAGGGAAGGTGAGATGACTGAGGGACAGCGGCGGTCGCATGGCTAACTCCATATAAATCGTGCGTTATAGCGCACAAGCTAGCACCGTGCGTTATAGCGCACAAGCGGTTATACTGCGTTTTTTACCGGATTTACCGGAGGTTTTATGCAGGCGCTGCAACACCATCTTGCCGACACCCTGAAGCGTGAACGCAGCCAGCGCGGCTGGAGCCTGACCCAGGCCGCCGACGCCACCGGCGTCAGCAAGGCGATGCTCGGCCAGATCGAGCGCGGCGAGTCCAGCCCGACCATCGCCACGCTGTGGAAGATTGCTACCGGCTTTAACCTCTCCTTCTCGGCGTTTATCAGCGCAGAGGCTGCGCCGCCGGATCCCGCCAATACGGCGCTATCCGCAGCGCAACAGGCCGCTGCGGCTCAACAGACAGAGGGTGATCCCGATCCTCGTCCGCCGCATTCTGGCGAGGGTGATCAGGTTTCCCGCCCATCCCGTCAAAACCGCGCCTCAGCCGCCGCGCCCGTTGAGCACCCCCAGCGCAGTCATCCGACCCCGGTCGCCTATCAGCAGTCCGATCGCGGTATGCAGGCCACGCTGCTGTTTCCCTTCGATGCTGAAACCGGCTTTGAGCTGCTGGTGATTGAGCTGGCCGCCGGGGCGCTGAGTGAATCCAGCGCCCACGAAGCCGGCATGATCGAGCACGTGATTGTGCTGGAGGGTGAGCTGGAGATCTGCCTCGACGGTGAATGGCAGCGGCTGGCCTGCGGCGAAGGCGTTCGCTTTCGCGCCGACCGGCCACATGCTTACCGCAATCCTGGAGCGCAGCCGGTGAGGTTTCATGATGTGATCCACTATCCGCGCCGTTAATTGCGTCTTTACCCGCTTCACTGATCTGTGACAGGATTTTGTCTGAGTCGCAGCACCATAATCATACCAGGCACTCCAGAGGGATCACTGATGAACAATCTGCTAGACCGCTTCTTAAGCTATGTCGCTATCGACACCCAGTCCAGACCCGGCGCGCGGCAGACGCCGAGCAGCGAAGGGCAGTGGACGCTGTTGCGCCAGCTGCAGGATGAATTGAAGGCGCTGGGGCTGACCGATATTACCTGCAGCGAACACGGGATCGTGATGGCCACGCTGCCGTCTAATGTCGCCTGGCCGGTGCCGACCATCGGCTTTATCTCACATGTGGATACCGCGCCGGATATGACCGGCAAAAACGTCAATCCGCAGATTATTGAGAACTATCGCGGCGGCGATATTGCGCTGGGGCACGGCGAAGAGATCCTCTCGCCGGTGACCTTTCCGGTGCTGCACCAGCTGCACGGCCATACGCTGATCGCTACCGACGGCAAAACCCTGCTCGGTGCGGATGACAAAGCCGGGGTAGCGGAGATTATGACCGCGCTGGCGCGGCTGGTGGGTGAGGGCAAACCGCACGGCCCGATCCGCGTTGCTTTCACGCCGGATGAAGAGATTGGTAAAGGAGTGCGCCACTTTGACGTCGCCGCCTTTGCCGCCGACTGGGCCTACACCGTCGACGGCAGCGGCATTGGTGAATTCGAATACGAGAACTTCAACGCCGCCTCGGTGACGGTGAATATCACCGGTAATAACGTCCATCCGGGCAGCGCCAAAGGGGTGATGGTCAACGCGCTGGATCTGGCCATGCGCTTCCACCAGGCGGTGCCGGCGGAAGAGGTGCCGGAGAAAACCGCCGGCTACCAAGGCTTCTGGCATCTGCACGGCAGCAAGGGCAGCGTCGAGCACGCCGAGCTGCACTATATCGTGCGTGATTTTGATCGCGACAGCTTTGCCGCCCGCAAACAGACCCTGCAGGCCATCGCCGACCGGCTGAACCAGACCCTGCCGGAGTCGGCCAGCATCCGCCTGCAAATCGAAGATACCTATTTCAATATGCGCGAGAAGGTGGAAGCCTGCCCGCAGAGCATTGAGCTGGCGCTGCAGGCGATCCGCGACTGCGGCATCACGCCTGACGTGAAGCCAATTCGCGGCGGCACCGACGGCGCGCAGCTCTCCTTTATGGGGCTGCCGTGCCCGAACATCTTTACCGGCGGCTACAACTACCACGGCAAGCACGAGTTCGCTTCGCTGGACTATATGGAGAAAGCGGTGCAGGTAATCGCCCGCCTCGCCGCGCTGGCGGCAGAGCAGGCAAAGCCGCGCTAAGCGAATTACCGTTAAACGCCCGCCAGCGTATCGCCTCTGGCGCATCAGCCGGCGGTGCGCAGCGTAGTTTCCGGCTGTGCGCTACTATTAACTGTCTTATTTCCCCATTCAGCGATCGCGACCGGTGCTGTGATAAACAGCGCCGGGCCGCCTGCGCTATAGGATCGAAAATGAACAAAACCGTTATGTCGTTGCTGTCTGTCATGCTGCTGGCCAGCCCGCTGGTGCAGGCATCAAGTGAAGCCGCCTGGCAGCAGAGCAACAAGGATATGCAGGGGGCTTGTCTTAAGGCCAGCCAGCTCAGTAAGGTAAAAGTGGTGGGTAAGGCCATTGAGTATGACGACAGCGTGGGTTACAGCGCGCTGCTGCTGGAAGGGCGCTACCCGCAGAAGCACATGAACAACCAGCGCGGACGTGAGCTGTGCCTGTTCCAGCGCAGCAGCGGTAAAGCGGTGGTCAGTGAAGCCGACCAGCTGAGCGCCAAAAAATAACCCACCGCGCCGGCGTTGTTCTGAGGACGCAGGCGCGAATCTTGTCCGTTTGGCAGCGTATCCCTCTCTCACACACCGGTCAGTTCGGACGTTGTCGCTTCGCCTTGCACGGTTCTCTGTTCTGCCGCGATCCGACCAGCCCACCCGCTGGTATTCCCTGACTGTACCGCCTCATCTCACACTCAATGTAAAACCACCGTCTTTCTCTCACTGCGCACCGTTCCTGCATCAGGGGCAGTAAGCCGTAGCCCAATACCCCCTCTCCTGATCTTTCCTCCACCCGCCGTCATTTCACAAACGTCATCTGCCGTTAACCGGCCTGTCACACAGCGCGGGCAAAGTAGGGCGCATCCGCAGCTACGGAATCGTTTTCTCTGTGCTGCAACGGAAATGACGTTGTGGAGATTTTTTTTATGCTGAACATGTCCAGACATCCGACCACTTTATACCAGGCGATTGCCAGCCAGCTGGAGCAGGAGCTGCATCGCTACCGCTGTGGCGACTATCTGCCGCCGGAGAAACAGCTGGCGGCGCAGTATGCGGTTAACCGCCATACGCTTCGTCGGGCGGTGGACCAGCTGGTGGAGAAGGGGCTGGTGCAGCGCCGCCAGGGAGTGGGGATTCTGGTGCTGATGCGCCCGTACAACTACCCGCTGCATGCTCAGGCACGTTTCAGTCAGAACCTGCTTGAGCAGGGCAGCCATCCGACCAGCGAACGCCTGCTGGCGGTGCTGCGCCCGTGCAACAGCGACGTGGCGACGGCGCTGGGCTGTCAGGAAGGTGACACGGTGATCCATCTGCGCACCCTGCGCCGGGTCAACGGCGTGCCGGTGTGCGTGATCAATCACTGGCTGCCGGAGCTGAGCTGGTGGCCGCAGTTGCAAACGTTCACCAGCGGATCGCTGCATGACTTTATGCAGCAGCATCTGACCTCCGGCCTCAGCCGCAGGCAGACGCGGATCACCGCGCGCCGCGCGCAGGCGAAAGAGAGCCAGCTGCTGGAGGTGGCGCTGCACGCGCCGCTGCTCTGCGTGCGCACCCTGAACACCGAAACCGACGGCGGCAGGATGGCGGAATACTCCGTCAGCCTGACCCGCGCCGATATGATTGAACTGACGCTGGAGCACTAAATGGAAGCACAGAGAATCCGCCAGCACTGGCTGTCGGTGCTGGCCCACAGCACGCCGCAACAGCTGCTGGCGCACTGGCCCGCACAGCTGCAGCCGGAGTACCAGCTGCTGCGCGCACCTGAAACCGGCCTGACCCGCCTGCAGGCGCGGATGGGCGGCACCGGTAAACGTTTTATCCTCGGTGACACCACCGTCACCCGCGCGGTGGTCAGGCTGAACAACGGCTTATGCGGCTACAGCTACGTGCTGGGCCGTGACCATCAGCACGCCGAACGCTGCGCGCTGCTGGATGCGCTGCTGCAGGGGGAACAGTTCAAGGCCCTGCAGCAGCAGATCATTGCGCCGCTGGCGGCCCTGCGTCAGGAGCAGCTGACGCTGCGCTCGCGCGAGGTGGCCAGCAGCCGCGTCGACTTCTTTACCCTGGTCCGGGGAGATAACTAAATGACCTTACTTGCCAGCTTCAGCCATCCGGTTGCCGACGCGCAACGCGCCTTCCGTCGTATTCTCAAAGCCATGAGCGAGCCGGGGGTGATGGTCTCGCTGCCGGTACTGCCGGCGTGGGGGCAGACCTCCACCGCCGCCACGGCGGTGATGATGACCCTCGTCGACGGTGAAACGCCGCTGTGGATCGACGCCCGGCTGGATAACGAGGCCCTGCGCAACAATCTGCGCTTCCACACCGGTGCGCCGGTGACCGACAGCACCCGGGCACCGTTTGCGCTGTTGCACGCGGAATCTGAGGCCGATATCGCCGGTTTCTCCGCCGGGGACAACCTCTCGCCGGAGAAGAGCAGCACGCTGATCATTGAGGTGCCATCGCTGAGCGGTGGCCTGACCCTGCGTCTGCGCGGTCCGGGGCTGATGGAAACCCGCGCCATTGCGCCCAAACTGCCGGCCAACGTGCTGCGCTATCTGCGCGACCGCTCGCATCGCTTCCCGCAGGGGATCGACCTGATCTTTACCTGCGGGGAAAATATGATGGCGCTGCCGCGCACCACCGACGTGGAGGTGTGCTGATGTACGTCGCGGTAAAAGGGGGCGAGAAGGCGATCGCCGCCGCCCATCAGCTGCAGGAGAGCCTGCGCCGCGGCGATCCGCAGCAGCCGGAGTTGCAGTGTGAACAGATTGAGCAGCAGCTGGGGCTGGCGGTGGATCGGGTAATGACCGAAGGCGGCATTCACGACCGCGAGCTGGCGGCGCTGGCGATCAAACAGGCCAGCGGCGACCTGGTGGAAGCGATCTTCCTGCTGCGCGCCTACCGCACCACGCTGCCCAGACTGGCGGACAGCGTGCCGCTGGACACCGCGCAGATGCGCGTCGAGCGCCGTATCTCGGCGGTGTACAAGGATCTGCCCGGCGGGCAGCTGCTCGGCCCGACCTACGACTACACCCACCGGCTGCTGGATTTCACCCTGCTGGCGGAGGGTAAAGCGCCCGCCGCGCCGCGTGCGGACCAGCCGCTGGAGCCGCGCTGCCCGCATATGTTCGACCTGATGACCCGCGAAGGGCTGGCGCTGCGCGAAGAGGATGACGGCAGCGAGCCGCCGGATATCACCCGTGAGCCGCCGTCCTACCCGCAGCCGCGCGCGGCACGCCTGCAGCAGCTGGTGCGCGGCGACGAAGGCTTTCTGCTGGCGCTGGGCTACTCCGGCCAGCGCGGCTATGGCCGCACCCATCCGTTTGCCGGCGAGATCCGCACCGGCTACGTCACCGTCGAGATCGTACCGGAGGAACTGGGCTTCCCGCTGGAGATCGGCGAGCTGCTGCTTACCGAATGCGAAATGGTCAACGGTTTCACCGCCCCGGAAGAGCGTGCGCCGCACTTTACCCGCGGCTACGGACTGGTGTTTGGCCGCGCCGAGCGCAAAGCGATGGCGATGGCGCTGGTCGATCGCGCGCTGCAAACCGCTGAGCACGGTGAGCGGGTCACCAGCCCGGCGCAGGATGAGGAGTTTGTGCTCGCCCATGCGGATAACGTCGAAGCCTCCGGCTTTGTTTCGCACCTGAAGCTACCCCACTACGTTGATTTCCAGGCCGAGCTGGTGCTGCTGAAGCGCCTGCGCGCCGAATACGAGGAGCAGCACCGTGAGTGAACTGAACGGCTATAACCCCGGCTACCTCGACGAACAGAGCAAACGCACCCTCCGGCGGGCGATCCTCAAGGCGGTGGCGATCCCCGGCTACCAGGTGCCGTTCGGCGGCCGCGAAATGCCGATGCCGTACGGCTGGGGCACCGGCGGCATCCAGCTGACCGCCAGCGTGATCGGCGAGCACGACGTGCTGAAGGTGATTGACCAGGGCGCGGACGACACCACCAACGCGGTGTCGATCCGCCGCTTCTTCCAGCGGGTCAGCGGTGCGGCCACCACCGAACGCACCGTCGACGCCACGCTGATCCAGACCCGTCACCGCATTCCGGAAACGCCGCTGGCGGAGGATCAGATCCTGATTTATCAGGTGCCGATCCCGGAGCCGCTGCGCTTTATTGAGCCGCGTGAAACCGAAACCCGCACCATGCACGCGCTGGAAGAGTACGGCATCATGCAGGTCAAACTGTATGAGGATATCGCCCGCTACGGCCATATCGCCACCACCTACGCCTACCCGGTGAAGGTTAACGATCGCTACGTGATGGACCCGTCGCCGATCCCGAAATTTGATAACCCGAAGATGAATATGATGCCGGCTCTGCAGCTGTTTGGCGCCGGGCGCGAGAAGCGCATCTACGCGCTGCCGCCCTATACCCGGGTCGAGAGCCTCGACTTTGACGATCACCCGTTCAGCGTGCAGCGCTGGGAGCAGCCCTGTGCGCTGTGCGGCTCACGCGACAGCTACCTGGATGAAGTGGTGCTGGACGACGCAGGTAACCGCCTGTTTGTCTGCTCCGACACCGACTACTGCGGGGAACAGCAGCAGCTGCAGGGCCAGCGCCCGTCGCCGCTGTCGGCACAGCAACCGCAGTGGCAGGCAGATCAGACTCCACCGTCTCAATCCCGGGAGCCGCAACCGTCCCCGGAATGGCAGCAGGACCCACAACAGCCGCAGGAGCCATCCCTATGATCGCAGAGTCACCGCTGCTGGCGGTTAACCAGCTGACCCACCTCTACGCGCCGGGCAAGGGCTTTAGCGACGTCTCCTTTGAGCTCTATCCGGGTGAGGTATTAGGCATCGTCGGCGAGTCCGGCTCCGGCAAAACCACGCTGCTGAAGGCGATCTCCGCCCGGCTGACGCCGCAGCAGGGCTCGATTATCTATCAGGGCGAAGACCTCTACGCCCGCAGCGAAAGCGATCGTCGCCGCCTGCTGCGCACCGAGTGGGGCGTGGTACACCAGTATCCGATGGACGGGCTGCGGGCGCAGGTCTCCGCCGGCGGCAATATCGGCGAACGGCTGATGGCGGTGGGGGAACGCCACTACGGCCAGATCCGCGCCACCGCCGGCCAGTGGCTGCAGGACGTGGAGATCCCGCTGGCGCGCATTGACGACCTGCCGGGCACCTTCTCCGGCGGCATGCAGCAGCGCCTGCAGATTGCCCGTAACCTGGTCACCCGGCCGAAGCTGGTGTTTATGGATGAACCCACCGGCGGTCTGGACGTTTCGGTGCAGGCGCGGCTGCTGGATCTGCTGCGCACGCTGGTGCGCGATCTCAACCTGGCGGTGGTGATCGTCACCCACGATCTCGGCGTGGCGCGGCTGCTGGCCCACCGGCTGCTGGTGATGAAGCAGGGCGCGGTGGTGGAGAGCGGGCTGACCGACCGGGTGCTGGATGACCCGCATCATCCCTATACCCAGCTGCTGGTTTCATCGGTGCTGAGCTGACGCGTTATGCGGTCATCAGTCCCCGGTGCGGGCGGCGGCACCAGGCGGGTTACCGCCCGTCAGGCGCTGAGTGGGGCAGTGAAACGTTGACTACTATTATCTGACGGTGATAACCCTCATGAGCTTAAAACTACGCGTTGAAAATCTGTCGAAAACGTTTGTGATGCACAACCAGCAGGGCGCACGCCTGCCGGTGCTGGAAAATGCCACGCTGCAGGTGGTGGCGGGGGAGTGCGTGGTGCTGCACGGCCACTCCGGCAGCGGCAAGTCCACGCTGCTGCGCTCGCTGTACGCTAACTATCTGCCGGACAGCGGCCATATCTGGCTTGATCATCACGGCGAATGGGTCGATCTGGTCAGTGCCCCGGCGCGACAAATCCTCAGCATCCGCCGTGATACGCTGGGCTGGGTCAGCCAGTTTCTGCGGGTGATCCCGCGTATTACCACGCTGGAGGTGGTGATGCAGCCGCTGCTGGAGCGCGGCGTGGCGCGTGCCGAGAGTGAAGAGCGCGCCAAAGCGCTGCTTGGCCACCTTAACGTGCCCGAGCGGTTATGGTCGCTGGCACCGTCCACCTTCTCCGGCGGTGAGCAGCAGCGGGTCAATATCGCCCGCGGGTTTATCGCCGAGTCGCCGATTCTGCTGCTCGACGAGCCGACCGCCTCGCTGGACGCCACCAACAGCGCCGCGGTGGTGGCGCTGATTGAGCAGGCGCGCCAGCGCGGCGCGGCCATCGTCGGTATTTTTCATGACCACGCGGTGCGCGAACGCGTCGCGGACCGTCTGCATGTGATGCAACCTGTTGCCGTGGAGCACGCCCTGTGATTATCAACAACGTTAAACTGATTCTGGAAAAGGAAGTGGTGGCCGGATCGCTGGCCTGCGAGAACGGCGTCATCACCGCTTACGCCGACACGCCCAGCCAGCTGCCGGAGGCGATCGACGGCGAAGGCGGCTGGCTGATGCCGGGCATGATCGAACTGCATACCGATAACCTCGACAGGTTCTTTGCGCCACGACCAAAGGTGGACTGGCCGGCCCACTCGGCGATGAGCAGCCACGATGCGCTGATTATTGCCAGCGGCATCACCACGGTGCTGGACGCGATCGGCGTCGGCGACGTGCGCGACGGCGGCCACCGCATGGATAATCTGCAGAAGATGATTAAGGCGATCCGTCACAGCCAGAAGCACGGGCTGAACCGTGCCGAACACCGTCTGCACCTGCGCTGCGAGCTGCCAAATGATTCGACGCTGCCGCTGTTTGAACAGCTGATGTGCATTCCCGAACTGTCGCTGGTGTCGCTGATGGATCACTCGCCGGGCCAGCGCCAGTACGTGTCGCTGGCGGCGTGGCGCACCTACTTTGGCGGCAAGTATCAGATGAGCGACGCGCAGCTGGACGCCTACCAGGCCGACCAGCTGCGGCTGGCCGCCCGCTGGTCCGCACCGAACCGCGAGGCGATCGCCGCCTGGTGCCGCCAGTACCGGATCCCGCTGGCCAGCCACGATGATGCCACCCATGCTCACGTGCAGGAGTCGCAGGCGATCGGCAGCACCATCGCCGAATTCCCGACCACCGCCGAAGCCGCACGCGCCTCACGGGAACTGGGGCTGCAGGTGCTGATGGGGGCACCGAATATCGTGCGCGGCGGCTCACACTCCGGCAACGTAGCGGCCGCTGACCTGGCCGCGGCGGGTCAGCTGGATATCCTGTCATCCGATTACTATCCCGCCAGCCTGCTGGATGCGGCGTTCCGGCTGGCGCACGACGAACGCAACGCCTTCGACCTGCCTGCCGCCATCGCGCTGGTGACCCGTAATCCGGCACGTGCCATTAACCTGCACGATCGCGGGACGATCGCCGAAGGGCTGCGTGCCGATCTGGTGCTGGTGCACGAGCATCAGCAGCAGCCGTACGTCAGAAGCGTCTGGGCGCAGGGCAGGATGGTGTTCTGATGGCGCGGCTGATCTGGCTGATTGGGCCGTCCGGTGCCGGCAAGGACAGCCTGCTGCAGGCGCTGGGCGAATGCCCGCCGCCGCAGCTGCTGATTGCCCACCGCTATATCACCCGCAGCGCCGGGGCGGGCGGCGAGAACCACGTGGCGCTCAGCGAGCAGGAGTTTTTACGCCGCAGCGAGCTGGGGCTGTTTGCCATCGAGTGGCAGGCGCACCAGTGCTTTTACGGGCTGGGTTGCGAAACA
>NZ_JRZZ01000010.1:61727-67996 GCF_002865965.1 Erwinia sp. B116 | reverse complement strand
CATCACCCTGAACAACGACGGCGACCTGCGGCAGACGCTGGAAGCGTTCTCGCAGATTTTGCATAAAAACGCGGCGATCCGCTGACGCTGCACCGCCCACAGAGACGTTGTCCTGGTTCTCAGCGGAAATTTCCGCCTGGGTCAGACGCTATTCTACGGTCAATTCGTGCTTAAGAACGCATCCGGCCACCGCCCGCTGCGGGCACAGCAGAAGATTTCAGGGAACATAGGTTAAGTGACAAAGCCGGGATTTTAAGATATAGATCTCAGCTCCCAGGGGGAGCCAGGCAGCTGGCTGAGAGATCGCAGGCGTACGCAGCGCGATGACCCTTATTACCTGATCCGGATAATGCCGGCGAAGGGATGGCGCAGCCTGGCTAACTCTCGCCGGTAGTCCGTTACCCAAGGACTACCTGATGACCCAACGTTTTACCGAACAACTCCGTGAACTGAGCCAGCCCACCTGGTCGCAGGCGGTACAGCACCGCTTTGTCCGCGAACTCTACCAGGGCGAAGTAGCCGATACGGTCATGGCCACCTATCTGATCCAGGATTACCGCTTTCTGGACAGCTTCCTCACCCTGATCGGCTCCGCCATCGCCAGCGCCGACAGCACCCTTGCACGACTGCGCTTTGGCCGCTTCGCCGGCATGGTCTCCTCCGACGAAAACACTTATTTCCTGCGGGGATTCGACGCGCTGGGCATCAGCGAACAGCGGCGTACCAGCTTGCCGGACAGCGCCCCCACCGCCGGTTTTAAAGCCATCATGCTGGAAGCCGCCGCTACCCGCTCCTACGCCGCGATCCTCTCCGTGCTCAACGTCGCCGAATGGCTCTACCGCGACTGGGCCACCCGCGCCCCGCGCCCGCTGCCGGAAAACTTCCTCTACGCCGAATGGGTCACGCTGCACGACAATCCCGACTTCAACGCCTTCGTCGACTTCCTGCGCGAAGAGCTGGACCGGGTCGGCCCCGCCGAACGCGATCGCTGCGAAGATTTCTTCCTGCGCGCCGTCACCCTGGAAAAAGCCTTCTTCGATGCGGCCTACGACTAAGCATTGAGTATGGCTGCACCCCGCTTGCCGCGCTAAGTAAGATCAACCATAAGCGTAACCTGTATAGCAATAAGCGTAACATTGCAGGTGTAACACTAAAAAGTTCGCTAGTTTAATAACGACTTCTTACTCTGACTCTCAATGGATGGTGTGCGTAATGAAACAAGAACTGCTGATTATTCAACCGCTGATGCCGGTGCTGAGCGAAGCGCTGCACCGTGACTATCTGTGCCACCGCCTGTATGAACAGCCGGATGCGGCCGCCTGGCTGCGGCAGCACGGGCAGAGCATTCGTGCCGTGGCCACCCGTGGCGACGTCGGCCTGGCCCCGGAGGTGATGGCCGCGCTGCCGGCGCTGGAGATTATCTCGGTGTTTGGCGTCGGGACCGATGCCATCGACCTGGCCGCCGCCCGCGATCGCAATATCACCGTGACCGTCACCTCGGACATTCTTACCGATGACGTGGCCGACCTGGCGCTGGCGCTGATGCTCAGCGTCTCGCGGCAGATCGTGGCGCAGGACGCCTTCCTGCGCGCCGGCGAGTGGCCGCAGCGCCCGCCGGTGCTGGCCAGCAAATTGAGCGGTAAGCGCGTGGGTATCCTCGGCCTTGGCAGGATTGGTGCGGCCATTGCCCGCCGCTGTGCCGCCTTCGATATGCAGGTCGGCTACGTTAACAGCCGTCAGAGCGACCAGCCGGGCTGGCAGCGCTTCGGCGATCTGCATCAGCTGGCGCAGTTCAGCGACGTGCTGGTGCTGGCGGTGCCGGGCGACGCGCGCAACTATAAGGTGGTGGACAGCGAAATCCTTAGCGCGCTGGGCGAAAAGGGCATTCTGATTAACGTGGCGCGCGGCGCGGTGGTCAATGAAGATGACCTGATCGACGCCCTGCAGAATCGCACCATTCTCGGCGCGGGGCTGGACGTCTACGACAATGAACCGGCCATCGATCCGCGTTTTGCCGCGCTGGAAAATACCGTACTGACCCCGCATATCGCCAGCGCCACCGGCGAGACCCGCCAGGCGATGGCCGATAACGTTGCCGGTAATCTGGCGGCCTGGTTCGCGCGCGGTGAAGCGCTGACGCCGGTGGGCTGAGAATCAGCGTCATCGTGACCAAACGTTAACCTTTACAGGGCCCTGGTGGGCCCTGTTTCGTTGGCTTTACTCAACCTGAAGACTTCCTGGTTGATGAAGTGTGCGGCTTGAAGGAGGGTTGATGAAGAAGGTTAACAGGGCAAACGTAAAAAGTGCGGCCACGCCGCACTTATCTGATGATGTTATAGCAGTAGCACTGGTGGTCTCAGTGGCAATCGCTAGCGAACGCGCGGCGCCTTAGTAGCGCCCGTCAATCACCTCAACGCCTTTCGCCTGCAGCGCCACATCGATCCAGCTGCGCTCCAGCTCGCCGGTTTTGGCCAGCTCGAAGTTGCGTTCGTCGACGATCAGGTAGGCCTGCGCCGCCTCCAGAATGCGTGCCGCGTCGCCGTGCGGGATCACGATCACCCCGTCATGGTCGCCAAGGATAATATCGCCCGGCGACACGTGGATATTGCCGCAGGCGATCGGCACGTTGATCTCCCCCGGACCATCCTTAAACGGGCCGCCCGGCGTCACGGCGGCGGCATACAGGTGATAATCCATTTTACCGATCCCTTCGATATCGCGGATCGCGCCGTCCAGCACCAGCCCCTCAATCCCGCGCTGGCGGGCAAAGGTGGTCATCACTTCGCCCATCAGCGCCTGGCTGGTATCGCCTTCGTTGTTCACCACGATCACGTCACCCGGCCCGGCCAGGTCCATCGCTTTATGCAGCATCAGATTGTCGCCGGAGCGGGCTTTAACGGTAAACGCCAGCCCGCACATCACCGGGTTACGCGGCGCGCTCATCAGGTTAATCTTCTGCGACAGGGCGGGCAGGCGGCTCATACAGTCGGCCACCACCGCAGCCGGCAGCTGGCGGAAGGCCTCAACATACGCGGCAGCGCTGAGGTCGCGCTGTAAGAAAATTCGGTTTCCTACGCTCATAACGGATTCCTTAATATGAATTCAGGGTGGCGACGGCGGCGGCGATCTGTGCCGCGCCGGCCTGGAGTGTGGCGAGATCGGTGGCAATCGACAGGCGGAAGTAGGGCGACAGACCGTAGGCAGAACCGGCCACCACCGCCACGCCTGCGCTCTCCAGCAGCCACAGCACTACCTCCGTGTCGTTTTTCAGCACCTGGCCGCCGGCGGTGGTTTTGCCCAGCAGCCCGGCGCAGTTAACGTAGAGGTAGAAGGCGCCGTCCGGCAGCTGGCAGTGCAGGCCGGGAATGGCGTTCAGGGCGGCGGCCATCGCGTCGCGGCGCTGGCGGTAAATTTCGCGGCTGTGGCTGATAAATTCCGTGCCGCTGTTCAGCGCCGCCAGCGCAGCGGCCTGACTTACGGAGCTGGCGTTGCTGGTGGACTGCGACTGCAGCGTGCCCATCGCGGCGATCAGCGCCTTCGGTCCGGCGGCATAGCCGATGCGCCAGCCGGTCATGGCATAGGTTTTCGACACGCCGTTGACCACCAGCGTGCGATCCGCCAGGCGTGGCTCCACCTCCAGCAGATGTACATTCTCTGAGCCGTCGTAGCGGATATGCTCGTAGATATCGTCGGTCATAATTGCCAGGTGCGGATAGTCGAGCAGCACGTCGGCCAGCGCACGGAGTTCGGCGCGGCTGTAGGTCGCCCCGGTCGGGTTAGACGGCGAATTAAGCAGCAGCCAGCGGCAGCGGCTGGTGATTGACGCGCGCAGTTGTTCCGGCGTCAGCTTAAAGTTTGCCGCTTCCTGGCAGGTGATAATCAGCGGGCGGCCGTCGCAGGCCAGTACCATATCCGGGTAGGAGACCCAGTAAGGGGCCGGGATCAGCACTTCGTCGCCGGTTTCCAGCGTGGCGGCAAAGGCGTTGAAAATGGCGCTTTTAGCGCCGTTGGTGACGATAATATCGTCGGCGGCGACGGTCAGGTTGTTTTCACGGGCGAATTTGGCGGCAATCGCCGCCCGCAGCGCCGGGGTGCCGTTATTCTGCGTGTAGCGGGTTTCACCACGGTTAATCGCCTCGCAGGCGGCCTGGCAGATCGCCGGTGGCGTGTCAAAATCCGGCTCGCCGACCACCAGATTGATAATCGATTTGCCTTCACGCTTCAGCGCGTTGGCGCGATCGGACGCGGTGCTGCTCGGTGACGGTTTAATGCGCGTGACGCGGCTGGCAATACGGATAGCACTCATGATGACTCCAGTCTGTTCCGGGATAGCACCACGTTACGAATTCAGACGGTCGGCGGGTAACAGGGAATCGTTCTGATTCAAGAGCAAAAGCTTATGGATGGGGCACCGTCATAAGCAAACTGACCTGCATTGGTGCAGGCGCGGCCAGTGAGCAACTGGCTGATTTATAGGGCCATCCTGATATAACACGATCTATCTCACTGTTTTGCATATTAACTTTTTTAACATCGCACTTTGTGGGGTGGGTAACAATCAGCCTGGCCTGACTCTTGCTACACTCCCGTTCACTTTTCCGTAACATATTGAACGTGAAACAGGGGTGTAACGATGAATCTCAGGCGGCTTAAGTATTTTATCAAAATTGTCGACGTGGGCAGTTTGACTCAGGCGGCTGATATTCTGCACATCGCCCAGCCGGCCCTCAGCCAGCAGCTGGCTTCACTGGAGGGGGAGGTAGGTCAGCAGCTGTTGAT
Organism: Erwinia sp. B116; assembly: GCF_002865965.1. NCBI lineage: Bacteria > Pseudomonadati > Pseudomonadota > Gammaproteobacteria > Enterobacterales > Erwiniaceae > Erwinia > Erwinia sp. B116. The sequence goes on along the minus strand of NZ_JRZZ01000010.1, from coordinate 63,217 downwards.
CCGCACCAAGCGCGGCGTCACCCCCACCGAAGCCGGCAATATCCTCTACGCCCATGCTCAGGCGATCCTGCGTCAGTGTGAACAGGCGCAAAGTGCGATCGACGGTGCGGGTCAGGCATTGAGCGGGCAGGTTTCCGTGGGCCTGGCCCCCGGCACCGCCGCTTCGCTGCTGGCGCTGCCGCTGATGGAGGAGGTGCGTCGCCAGCACCCCGGCATCCTGCTCTACTTTAATGAGAGCTTCGGTACCACCCTCAGCGAGCTGATTATGAGCGGGCGCATGGATATGGCGGTGCTTTACGGCAACCGGCAGGTCCATGGGCTGGCCTTTATCCCGCTGATGAAAGAGGATTTGTGGCTGGTGACGCCGCCGTCCGAGGCCCGCTTCGGTAAAACCGTTACCCTCGAACAGATCGCCCATCTTGATCTGTTCCTGCCGCGCATCTACAACATTATGCGTAAGCTGGTCGATGAAGCTTTTGTGCAGAAGAATCTTGCTTACAAAGTGACGTGCGAAATCGAGTCGGCCACCACGCTGGCCCAGGCGCTGGCCAGTAATCTGGGTTCCACCATTCTGCCGGAGTCCATCGCCCGTCAGATGCTGAAGCAGGCACCGCTGCTGCGCATGAGCAAGATCGTCGAACCTATTCAGGCGCCGCTCTCTTTCTGCACCTCCGATCATCTGCCGCTGTCGCAGCCGGCCGAAGCGGTGAAGAAAATCCTGCTGTCGCTGATGGCCGAACGCACCCAGGACAACCGACCGCTGACCCTGGTCAGCTAAGCATCCTCCACCAGCAACAAAGCAGCACTCAGGCAGCACTCAGGCGTACCCTGAGTCGCTGCCTTTTGTCGCTTCAGGTTCGGGTGCACGCCTAATCGGAGAGTAGCTTTGGGACCGCTGGTCGCTTCAGGTTCCGGTGCCCGGCTAATCGGGGTTTATCCGGAACGCGGACACGCCAGTAACGTCCCTGGGCTCTGCCGGGCACCTCCCTGTGCCCGAAGGTCCGCTTATCCGGATAAACCCCGATTGCCTGCTATTTTCTGCGTCGCTGTTTTAAAACCAAACCAAACCAAACCAAACAGCCACTCCTGTTTAGCTGCCAGCGATCCTGACGAAAAGTGATGCCCTTAACAGCAACGCAGTAGCTGGCAGGGAGGCCGCGGGCGAAAAGGTTAGCCGGGCGTGCGGCGCAGGGAGCGCCGCCCGAGCTTACAGGGACGTACTTGCAGCGTCCCGGCGTTCTTTTCGCCTGCGGCCGAACCCGACACCAGAACAGGAAGCTACGCCTTTAAGACAGCAACGTAATAGCTGACAGGGAGGACGCGGGCGAAAAGGTTAGCCGGGCGTGCGGCGCAGGGAGCGCCGCACGAGCTTACATGGATGTACTTGCAGCGTCCCGGCGTTCTTTCGCCCGCGGCCGAACCCACCACCAGAGCAGGAAGCCACGCCTTTAAAACAGCAACGCAACAACTGAACCCACCACCAGAGCAGA
>NZ_JRZZ01000010.1:22776-61717 GCF_002865965.1 Erwinia sp. B116 | reverse complement strand
GCAGGGAGCGCCGCCCGAGCTTACAGGGACGTACTTGCAGCGTCCCGGCGTTCTTTTCGCCTGCGGCCGAACCCACCACCAGAGCAGAAAGCCACGCCCTAAGACAGCAACACCACAGCCAACAGTAATAAGGCTCTCTTATCACCCTAAAGCGAAACCCTCTTACACCCGGGCAAAAGCCACAAGATACAGTGTTCCCATCACGGTTTTTCCGTTAGCGGATACCACGTTGAGGAAATGGAATGGATCCAGCACGTCAGTTACAGACCCCGCAAATCAGCTGGCTTGGCACCCACGCGGTGCTGTTCGAAGCCCCCGGTGAACTCAGCCTGGAAAACCAGCAGCGCATCTGGGCGCTGGCGGACTACGCGCAGGAGCTCAACGCCATCCGTGGCGTCGTGCCGGGCATGAATAATCTGATGCTGGTGTTCGGCCCGCAGCTGCGCGAAGGCGCATCGCTGTTCGAACAATTGCAGCGCCAGTGGCAGCGCGGCGAGAGCAAAACCTTCTCCGGCCGCGTCATCGAACTGGACGTCACCTACGGCGGTGAGCCCGGCCCGCATATCTGCGATGTGGCCGAACACACCGGCATGACCATTCAGGAGATCGTCCAGCGCCACAGCGAACCGCTTTATCCGGTTTACGCCCTCGGCAGCCATCCCGGCTACTGCTACCTCGGCAATATGGACCCGGCGATCGCCACCCCGCGCCGCAGCACGCCGGTGCAGAGCATTCCCGGTGGATCGGTATCAATAGGCGGCGTGCAAACCGGCGTCTCGGCTTCGCCAGGCCCCAGCGGCTGGAACACCATCGGCCGCACTGATTTCGTCTTCTTTGATGCCCACGCCGAACCCCCGGTGCGGCTGCAACCCGGCGACAGCATTCGCTTTCGGGTAAGCCGGGTGCTGGCATGATCGTTATCGAACGTACCACCGCGCTGACCAGCGTGCAGGACAACGGCCGCTTCGGCGCGCTGCACTACGGCGTCGGCACCGCCGGTGCGATGGATCCGCTGGCGCTGCGCCTTGGCAACGCGCTGCTCGGCAATCAGCCGGACGACGCGGCCATCGAAGTGCCGCTGTTCCCGTTCCGTCTGCGCTTCACCCGCGACTGCGCCTTTGCCCTCAGCGGTGGCGACAGCAGCGCCACGCTGGGAGAGCGGCGCATCCCGGCCTGGTGGGTGGCGCAGGCGCGCGCCGGTGACGTGCTGACCCTGCACGCCTCGCGCTTCTCCGCACGCAGCTACCTGCACCTGCCGGGCGGCGTGGACGTGCCGACTGTACTTGGCTCGCGCAGTACCCAGCTGCGCGGCGAGTTTGGTGGTTTTCATGGCCGTGGCCTGCAGCAGGGTGACTGCCTCAGCCCGTGCCTGACGGACTGGCAGGGTGCTACCGACTTCGGTATCGCACCGCCACGGCTGGCGCTGAGCGATAACCCGACCGGTATTCCGCAGGTGCGGGTGCTGCCCGCCGCCGAATACCGCGCCTTTACCGATGCCTCAGTAGCGCGATTCTGGCAGCAGCAGTGGCGCGTCACGCCGCAGAGCAACCGCTATGGCTACCGGCTGGAAGGCGAGGGCCTGGTGGCGAAAACCCCGCTGGAGATGCGTTCTCACGGCATCATCCCCGGGGTTATCCAGGTGACCCACAGCGGTCAGCCGATTATTCAGATGCGCGATGCCCAGCCCAGCGGCGGCTATCCGAAACTCGGCACGGTGATCGACGCCGATATGTGGCTGCTCGGCCAGGTGCCGGTGGGCAGCAGCGTGCAGTTTGTGGAAGTGAACTGGCAGCAGGCGGAGGGCGCCGGGCGCGAGCGTCAGCAGTGGCTTGATGCCCTGTGCCAGCGTATTGAAGACTACCGGCTGTGCCCACAGCAGGCCTGAGGAGGCAGGATGTTAGCATTTCGTGAAATTCAGGCGATTGCCCGCCGGCTGCGCCGCAGCGGGCTGGAGAGCATCGAGATCAAAGGTGCAGATTATGCCGTGCGGATGACCTGTGAACCGGGTGGCGCACCGGCATTACCCGCCGATGCCGTGGCCGCGCCGGAACCACAGGCACCGCCAGCACCGCCAGAACCGCTGGCGCTTACGGCATCGATGCCCGGCCATATCTGGCTGCAGGACCCGCTCACCGGCAAGGCGCTGGCGGAGGAGCAGGGGACGGTGGCGGCGGGCGATCTGCTGGCGCTGCTACAGGTCGGGCCGATCTGTCTGCCGTTACGGGCTCAAACCGGCGGCAGGCTGGCGGGTTATACGGTCAGTCATGGACAGCGGGTGGAGTACGGCCAGCCGGTGGCACAGGTCATCACAGAGGAGACAGCAAATGAGAGCCATTGATCTTAACGCCGATCTCGGCGAAGGCTTTGGTGACTGGCGCATGGGCGATGACGCCGGACTGATGGCACTGATCAGCTCTGCCAACGTCGCCTGCGGGTTTCACGCCGGGGATGCGGCGATCATGGCGGCCAGCGTGGCGCTGGCCAGACGCCACGGCGTCGATCTCGGGGCGCACGTTGGCTTCCCCGACCTGGCCGGTTTTGGCCGCCGCCGCATGCAGATTGATACCGCCACCCTGGCGCATTACGTCACTTATCAGCTGGGAGCGCTGGCCGCCTTTGCCCGCGTAGAGGACTACCCGCTCAGCCATATGAGCTTTCACGGCGCGCTGGGCAATATGGCCGCCGAGGACGATGCTCTGGCGCGACCGCTGCTGGCGGCGGTGCAGGCGTTCGATCCTGACATCATTATCAGCACCACCGCCGGTAACGCCGTTGAACGCTGCGCCCGCGAGCTGGGGCTGCGGGTGGCCTGTACCTTCCTGGCGGACCGCGCCTATCAGGCAAACGGGCTGCTGGTACCGCGCGGCGAGCCAGGGGCGGTGATCCACGATCCGTTGCTGGTCAGCCAGCGCGTGCTGACGCTGTTGCAGACCGGCAGCATCAACGCTATTGACGGCACGCTGCTGGCGATGGACATCTCGTCGGTTTTACTGCATGGCGATACCCCGGGTGCGCTGCAACTGATCGCACAACTGCGCCAGGATATTGCGAATGCGGGCGGGGAAATCATCCCGATATCGAAACATTCCTATGAATAAACAGTGGCATAGCTTATTACTATAGCCGCTATAAGGCAGCCTTATTGCCCTAAAGCCTTTCCCTCTTACCCCTCACCGCGATGAGCGGATAGAGTCAAAACAGAGCAAAAAGAACATCAGGAGAAGTCTATGCCGTTTGCAGATTATAAAACCGCGCTGGTTACCGGTGCTTCAGCCGGAATGGGTGAAGCGATCGTTGAGCGTTTGTGCCAGGAAGGGATCGTCGTTCATGCCGTGGCGCGTCGCCACAACGAACTGGAGCAGCTGGCCGCGCGTACCGGCTGTATTCCGCACGCCATCGACGTCTCTGACGTGGCGGCGCTGACCGCACTGTGTCAGGACCTTGAGATCGACATTCTGGTCAACAATGCCGGCGTCTCGCACCCGGGCTCAATCCTGCAGTCCGAAGCGCAGCATATTGAGACTCAGGTCGACGTTAACCTGCGTGCGGTGCTGCACCTGTGCCGCCTGCTGGTGCCGGGCATGGTAGAACGCGATCGCGGCCACGTCATCAACATCACCTCGATTGCCGCGATTTACAACTTCGGTGGCAACTCGATCTACCACGCCACCAAGGCCGGGGTGCATGCGCTGTCGCGCCAGCTGCGCGTCGACTGTTACGGCAAGCGCGTGCGCATTACCGAAGTATGCCCGGGCCGCGTTGCTACCGACATTTTCGGCAACGTCAGCGGCGATAAAGAGGGCGCGCGTAAGCAGTATATCGACGGCTTCGAGCTGCCGACGGCCAAAGACATTGCCGATACCGTGGCCTTCGCCATCGCGGCACCGGTAGCGGTGAACATTGGCAATATCGAGATTACCCCGACGCTTCAGGTGCCGGGCGGGCTGTCCACCATGCGTCCCGGTGATGCACCGCGCTAACGCGTAACTGACTGAGGGCCTTGCTGATGAACGGTTCACTCGATTTTAGCGTCATTCTGCACGGCCAGTACGGGCATATGATCCTTGACGGCATGTGGCTGACGCTGCAGCTGGCGGTGGGTGCCTGGCTGCTGGCGATGGTGCTGGCGATGGTGCTGGTGGTGATCCGCCTGACCAGAGTGCGGCCGCTGGAGTGGCTGGTGGCGGCCTGGGTCTCTTACCACCGCAACGTGCCGACCCTGATCCAGCTGATGATGTGGTATTTCGCCATCCCCACGCTGCTGCCGGAGTCGGTGCAGATGTGGCTGAACGACTTCAACGCCGAGTTCCTGTTCTCGCTGGTGGCGCTGGGCATGTGCCAGTCGGCCTACTTCTCGGAGGATATCCGCAGCGGCCTGCGCGCCACGCCGGACGGGCAGAGCGAGGCGGCACGCGCGCTGGGCATGAGCTACGTGCAGTCAATGCGGCTGATTATTCTGCCGCAGGGGGTGCGCAACGCGCTGCCGGCGCTGATTAACCACACCGTGCTGCTGTTTAAAAATACCAGCCTGGCGATGGTGATAGGCGTTGCCGACCTGACCTACGTGACCCGGGAAATCGAGAACTACACCTTCCGCACCTTCGAAGCGTATCTGGTCTCGACGTTCTGTTACCTGGTCTTCTCCCTGCTGCTGATGGCCGCAGGCGCGCTGCTGGCGCAGCGTTTCCACCGTGTCACTGCGAGGTAGGCTGAATGAGTGAAATGCTGACGATTTTACAGCAGAACGGCATGCTGTTCCTGATGGGGCAGTACCCCAACGGCCCGCTGGGCGGAGTGCTCTGTACGCTGCTGGTGTCGCTGTCGGCGATTGTGCTGGCGCTGCCGGTGGGCGTGCTGCTCGGTATGGCCCGTATCTCGCCGTTCCGTATTCTGCGCTGGCCGGCCACCGCCTGGGTTTACGTGCTGCGCGGCGTGCCGCTGCTGATGGTGGTGTTCTGGACCTACTTCTGCGTGCCGCTGGTGCTGGGGCACACGCTGAGCGGCTTCGGCACCATGCTCTGCACGCTGGTGGTGTATGAGAGCGCCTATATTGCCGAAATCGTGCGTGCCGGTATTCAGGCGCTGCCGAAAGGGCAGTACGAAGCCTCCCGTGCGCTGGGCATGAGCTACACCCGCACCTTCCGGCAGGTGATCCTGCCGCAGGCGCTGTTCAATATGCTGCCAAGCCTGGTCAGCCAGCTGGTCTCCATCATCAAGGACAGTACCCTCGGCTACGTGATCAACGTGCCGGAGCTGACCTATGCCGCCAACCAGGTCAACAACCAGCTGCTGACCAAGCCGTTTCAGGTGTTCGCCATTGTCGCCATCAGTTACTACATCATCTGCTTCAGCCTGACCTGGTTCGCCGGCTGGCTGGAACGTCGCATCAATGCCAGGCGCAACCGGGATGAGCAGGCCGCCGTGCCGCAGCGCAGTGTCTCACTGGCAACCAAATCCGCTATCGAGGAGTAACGCATGAATCCGATTATTCGCTTTAACCAGGTGAACAAATGGTACGGTGCCTATCACGCGCTTGCCGATCTCAATGCGGAAGTGAACAGCGGCGAGGTGGTGGTGGTGTGCGGGCCGTCCGGTTCCGGCAAATCGACGCTGATCCGCACCGTTAACCGGCTGGAGCCGATCCAGGAAGGGCAGATCGTCTTTGACGGCCAGGACATTCACGGCAGCAGCACCCAGCAGAACCAGTTGCGATCGCGCATCGGTTTTGTGTTTCAGAGCTTTAATCTGTTCCCGCACCTGTCGGTGCTGGACAACATCATGATCTCGCCAGTCAAAGTGCTGGGCGTGCGCAAAGCCGAGGCGAAGCAGCAGGCGCTGGCGCTGCTGGATCGCGTCGGGCTGGCGCACAAGGCTAACGCCTGGCCGGCGCAGCTCTCCGGCGGCCAGCAGCAGCGCGTGGCGATTGCCCGCGCGCTGGCGATGAAACCGCCGGTGATGCTGTTCGACGAGCCGACCTCGGCGCTTGACCCGGAGATGGTCGGCGAAGTGCTGAGCGTGATGCGCAGCCTGGCGAACGAAGGTATGACCATGATGTGCGTCACCCATGAGATGAATTTTGCCCGTGAAGTCGCCGACACCATCTGGTTTATGGATGAAGGCAAAATACTGGAGAAAGCCCAGCCGCAGAGCTTCTTCACCCAGCCGCAGCACCCGCGTGCGCAGCGTTTCCTCACTGACCTGCGTCAGCATTAAAATAATAACCGGAGCCTGAAAACGATGAGAAAACCTTTTCCGCTGTCACTGGCACTCTGTTTGCCATTACTGCTGAGCACCAGTCTCTCCGCCCGTGCGGACACCTTAAGCGACATCACCAGCCGTGGATCGCTGAACTGTGGCGTTTACAGCGACACGCCGCCGTTCTCCTCACCGGATCCGAAAACCCGCGAACTGGCGGGCATGGATGTTGACCTCTGCCACGCGCTGGCAAAGCAGCTGGGCGTAAAAGCTAACCTGATGCCGGTGTCGGTTGAGGCGCGCATCGCCATTCTGACCACCGGACGTGCTGACGTACTGATCGCCAACCTCGCTTACACCAAAAGCCGCGCGCGGCAGATCGCCTACAGCGACCCGTACTATATCGCCAAAGAGGTGCTGGTCGTTAAGGAGGCCAACGCGGCGAAAACCCCGGCAGATTTCAAAGACAAACGCCTTAGCTCGACGAAAGGCTCCACCTCAGAGCAGGCAATCCGCCTGGCCGGTGCCCGCCCGGTGACCTTCCAGGACACCGCCTCCGCCTACCTGGCGCTGCAGCAGAATAAGTCGCTGGGCTTTGTCACCAACGGGATGACCGCGCTGCAGATGGTTAACCGCGCCGGTGCCGACGGCGTGAAGCTGGCGATTATCAAAGAGCCGATGGCGCTGGAGCCGGTGGCGGTGGGGATGAAAAAGGATGACGACGCGCTGCTGAAAAAGGTCAACGAAAGTCTGGCGACGATGGAGAAGGACGGTGAGATCGACGCCATCTGGCAGCGCTGGCTGGGGCCGCAAACCGAATACAAAATGGTGCGCGAAGAGAAGGTGCAGCCGCTCAGCGGGCTGAAGTTTGAAGCGCTGGAATAATACCGCCGATCGCCGGGCGTGTGGGGGGATCCCACACGTCCTTACCGCACGCCAGCTCCCCCCGTAATCAGCAGGCCTCCCGGCATCCATACTTCAGCTTTAACCGAACAGGCCCCGCATCCCTTATTTCAACGTTTGCCGAATGTGTCTCGCATCCCTTACGACTGACTTTCGCCGGATAGAGATGAAACGTTCTTCACAGGCCAAATGGCCGGTTTGCAGCCAGTGCAGAAGCGTTGCGTGGGGGCTCGCAAAGGTGCGCTACAGGCCTGGAATGAGGATTTTCACACGCGGAAAGCAGGTGTAGATTCGGTCAGGAAAGGAGTAACCTCCGTTATCCGGGCCGTTCGGCGGGCATTATCTGATGCCAGGCTGTCAACTTTTGAACGTGCAGTGGTGACGAAAAGTGTGGATGACCCCGCCCCGCTGGGCTTATATACCTGGAACGCGGTCATTTCGGGCGCGCTACTGGCACCTTTACAGGTATGTGAAGTGGTGATTCGTAATGCGGTTTCAGATGCACTTGAGAGCATTTATGGTTCAGAGTGGCCGTGGAATCGCTCTTTTGAAGGAAGCCTGCCTCATGGCAGAAAGAGCGATCTGCTGGAAGCAAGGAGGGTGGCAGAAGGCACGGATACCGTCATCCCTAAGAAAAGATGAGAACCAGATCCCATTCTGATCTCTCCAGACTTGCCAGGCCGTGTTAACGCTGACGATAATCGCGGCGCAACGGCAGTACAGGTTGCCGCACGTTTTTATTACGGCATGTCACTGGTAATGCAGGCAAGACCAAAATAAAAATGCTCACCCTTATTTTTTGGGGGGCATTTCTATTTTGGTCTTTTTTTTTGGTTTTTTTCAGGGGTGAAGTATGAATTATAAACAGCTCGGCCACGACATTATCGCACTGTGCGGCGGTAAGGCGAATATTATCAGGTTAACGCACTGCGCCACGCGCCTGCGTCTTGAATTCAGCGACCGCAGTCAGGTACAGGACAAAGCGATAGAGCAGCTGCCTGGGGTGATCGGGGTGGTGGAGAGCGGCGGCCAGTTTCAGATTGTGATCGGCAACCAGGTACAGCAAACCTACCGCACCATGCTGGATGCCGGCAGCGGCACAGCCGGCGTGAAGCCGGTGGCCAGCGCCAGCAAAGGCGGGGTGTTCAGCCAGATTATCAGCGTGATCTCCACCACCTTTACCCCGGTGATCCCGGCGATTACCGGGGCCGGGATGATCAAAGCGCTGCTGGCGATCCTCAAACTGAGCGGGCTGATTACCGCCGCCAGTACCACCTATCAGCTGCTGGATACCATTGCCGATGCCGCGTTTTTCTTCCTGCCGGTACTGCTGGCTTACGGCGCGGCGATCAAATTCGCCTGCAACCCAATCCTGGCGATGACCATAGCCGGGGCACTGCTGCACCCGAACCTGGCGCAGATGCTGGCGAAGGGCGGTGAGATTACCTTTATCGGTATCGACGTACGGCTGGCCGATTATGCCGGTTCGGTACTGCCGATCATCTTCACCGTGTGGATTATGTCGTGGGTGGAACGGTTCGCCGAGCGGGTGTCGCCGTCGATGATCACCTTCTTTACCAAACCGATGATCGTGCTGCTGGTTACCGCACCGCTGGCGCTGGTGGCAATCGGGCCGTTTGGCATTCTGCTTAACGACCTGGTGGCCACCGGCGCGGCGGCGATCGATGGCCGTGCCAGCTGGCTGATTCCGATGCTGATGGGCGGGCTGCAGCCGTTCCTGGTGATCACCGGCACGGCGTGGGCGATGACGCCGATTGCCACTATGCAGCTGAGCCGCCAGGGCTTTGAAACCATCAACGGTCCGGGGATGCTGGCGTCAAACATTGCCCAGGGTGCCGCTACCCTGTGCGTGGCGCTGAAAACCAAAAACAAAGATCTGAAGCAGCTGGCGTCGTCCGCCGGTTTTACCGCGCTGCTGGGGATCACCGAGCCTTCGCTGTACGGGGTGACGCTGAAGCTGAAACGACCGCTGATTGCCGCAATGATCGGCGGCGGCTGCGCCGGGATTTACGCCGGACTGAGCGGCGTAGTGCGTTACGCCTTTGTCTCACCGGGGCTGGCGGCGCTGCCGGCCTTTATCGGGGAAAATCCGATGAACATCGTCCACGCGCTGATCACCTGTCTGATTGCCATCGTGGTCACATTTGCGCTGACCTGGGTGCTCGGTTTTGACGATCCGCAGCCGGTTGCGGATGCACCACAACAGGATGCCGCAGAGACTGCGCGTCAGGGCGAAGCTACCCGCGCAGCGCAGGCTGCTGGCGTGACCGCTGCTCAGGCCGCGGGCGTTAATGGCTTAGCCAGCCAACCCGTGAATGCCAGCGTGATGGGCACTGTTCAGGCCCGGGCAACTTGTGCTTCAGTGCAGTCGTTGCCGGACAGCGGTGAGGTCGCCACGTTAGCAACTGCGTCCTGTAGTAGTGCGGTTCAGACACCGCAGGCCAATGCCCTGCGCAGCGAAACCCTGCTCAGCCCGCTCAGCGGACGGGTGCTGCCGCTGTCGGCGGTGCCGGATGACGTGTTCTCCCTTGGTCTGCTCGGCCAGGGCGTGGCGATCGAACCGGATCGCGGCGTGCTGGTCTCGCCGGTGGCGGGTGAGGTGATGACCTTCCTGCCGTCAAAACACGCGGTGGGCATCAAATCCGACGGCGGGGCGGAAGTGCTGATCCATATCGGCATCGATACCGTTAATCTTAACGGTGAACACTTTACCTCGTCACTGCAGGTGGGCGATCGGGTCAGCGTCGGTGAGGTGCTGGTCACCTTCGATATCGCGGCGATCGCGGCGGCTGGCTATCCGCTGATAACGCCGGTGCTGGTGGTTAACAGTGAAGATTATCAGTCCGTCACTGCCGTCACTGCCGTCACCGCCAGCGGTCAGGTGGAGACCGGTGCAGCGCTGCTGGCGCTGAGCGCCCGGTCAGGGGAGAAAACAGCATGATCTATCAACAACCGTCGCCGTTTCCGGCAGGCTTTTTATGGGGCGCCTCCACTTCAGCGTATCAGGTGGAGGGGGCGTGGAATGAAGACGGCAAAAGCCCGTCGGTGATTGACATGTACCAGCATTCAGCCGACACCGCAGACTTTACCGTCGCCAGCGACCACTACCACCGCTGCATTGAGGATGTACGGCTGTTTGCCGAACTCGGACTGAAAGCCTACCGCTTCTCCATCGCCTGGACGCGGATCATTCCCGGCGGCACCGGCGAGGTGAACCCGGCCGGAGTGGCGTTTTACCGGCGTCTGGTCGACGAACTAAACCGCCACGGCATCGAGCCGATCGCCACGCTGTATCACTTTGATCTGCCCTGGTGCCTGCAGCAGCAGGGCGGCTGGGAGAACCGGGCAACCATCGACGCTTTTGTCGGCTATGCGCGCACGCTGTTCAGCCTGTTTGGCGACAGCGTACGCCACTGGCTGACCATCAACGAGCAGAATACGCTGATCCTGCACCCCGGCGCCGTCGGCCTGCCGCCGGGCGGGGTGCCACCGACGGCGAAATCGCTGTGGCAGCAGAACCACCATATGATGCTGGCGCAGGCGCAGGTAATGGCACTGTGCCACCGGATGCTGCCGGCGGCGAAGATCGGCCCGGCGATCAATACCACCTCAATGTACCCGGAGCACTGTAAGCCGGAAGATGCCATCGCCGCGCATAACTGGGAAACGTTGCGCGGCTGGAGCTTCCTCGACCTGGCGGTGCACGGGCGTTATAACATGCTGCACTGGCGCTACCTTACCGATCGCGGCCTTGCCCCGGACATGGCCGAGGGGGATGCGGCGATCCTGCTGCAGGGCAAGCCGGACTATGTCGCCATCAACTACTACTCGACGGCGACCATTGCCGCCAGCCGCGGCGATGCGTCAGACGTCAGCGCACGCGCCGGGGATCAGCAGATCATGCTGGGGGAGCCGGGGGTGTACCGCGCGGCGGAGAATCCGTTCGTCGGCAAAACCCGTTACGGCTGGGTGGTTGACCCGGTCGGGCTGCGCCTGACGCTGCGCAAGACGTACGAGCGTTATCATCTGCCGATCCTGATCGCGGAAAACGGCATCGGTGCGCCGGATGAACTGCAGGCTGACGGAACCATCGCCGATGATTACCGCATCGACTTTCTGCGCCAGCATATTCAGCAGGTGCAGCTGGCGCTGGCGGACGGCGTGCCGGTGATGGGCTACTGCCCGTGGTCAGCGATCGATGTGGTCAGCACCCATCAGGGGTACGGTAAGCGCTACGGCTTTATTTACGTTAACCGCGGCGAGCATGACCTGAAGGATCTGCGGCGCATCCGTAAGCAGAGTTTCGGCTGGTATCAGCGGGTGATTGCCAGCAACGGTCAGACCTTGTAAAACAGAGCCAGACAGATAATGGCCGGGTGGTGAAATGGAAAAAATGACGGTAGCCAAAGTGCTGAATAACAGTCTGGTGTTATCCAGCACGCCCGGCCATGACGAAGTTATTGTGATGGGTAAAGGCATCGGCTTTAACAGCAACGTCGGCGATACCCTGGACCCGGAGAAAATCGAGAAGATCTTCGTGGTGCAGGGCAGCCAGACCTCGCGGGACTACCTGCGGGTGATCGCCAACTCGCCGGAATACCTGCTGCCACTGGTGCAGGCGCTGATCGACGATGCCAGCACGCGGCTCAACGCCCGCTTCAGCGAGCAGCTGTTCTTTACCCTGGTGGACCATATCTGTTTTGCCATCGAGCGTTTCCAGAAGGGCATGGTGATCCAGAACCGTCTGCTGGCCGAGGTGAAACGTTTCTACCCGCGTGAGTTCAGCGTGGCGCAGCAGGCGGTCGCCGGCCTCAACCAGCAGCTGAATATCCGGCTGCCGGACGAGGAGGCGGGCAATATCGCCTTTCACCTGGTCAATGGCCAGACCGACGTGCAGAATATGGAATCGACCCTGCTGTCGGTGAAGATGCTGAAGGATATTTTCAATATCGTTAAGTATCACTTTAACGTGACGCTGGATGAGGATTCACTTAACTACCAGCGTTTCCTCACCCACCTGCAGTTCTTTATTCAGCGGATGATCGAGGGGCGGCAGATCGTCGCCAGAGAGGACTTTATCTTCGCCCAGGTCAGCCGCGAGTATCCGCGCCACTACCGCGCCAGCCAGCTGATCGCCGAATATGTTCATAACCTGCTCCAGGTAACGCTGACCAGCGACGAATTACTCTATCTGATGATCCACCTGGTGCGTATCGCCAGCCCGGATGAACCGTAGGCGGAGGAGGGGCAGGCGAAGCGCGCCTGTCACACTTGCCGCCTTTGCTTTAACTCGCGCCATCCTTTCCTGCACTGAGTCAGGTTGTGTACTTCCCGGCTGTCTTTGCTAACGATCCAAGGCTGAAAGCAACTGTCTGGCATCTGGCATCGTACATTTGTCCGTTCCCTTTGTCCTGTAACACTCTCCATCTGTCATCTGCCATCTGCCATCTGCCACCTGCCACCTGCCACCTGCCACCTGCCACCTGCCATAAAGCCTGCAGGCGCACCCTGCGCACCCTGCGCACTTTGCGGGCCGAGATAACCCCGCGTTCCTCCACGTTAAAAATTCGTGAATCGCGTCTCAAATCGGTGATTAATCCCTCAGCCGGGCTTGCCGTCGCAGAAGCACAGTGATATTAATGCACTTGTTCACAAATAATCGTGAAGTTGTAAAGTAATTCACAAACAACCTGATCAAGGACATGCCATGTCGGAACTGAAATTTGCCACCCGCCTTAACTCCTTTGCCTCCGGGGCCTGGCGCTACTGGCCGGAGCTGAAGGGCAAACCTACCGTGCTGCAGATGATTGAGCGTGCGGCCACCGCGAAGGGGCTGACCCACCTCGATTTAAACTATCCGCAGCACATCACTGACGATATCAACACCATGCGGCAGAAGATCGCGGACGTCGGGCTGGCAGTAAACGGCATGCAGATGCGCTGGGATGCGCCAGAATTTAAAATCGGTGCCTACACCAACCCGGACCCGAAAGTGCGCCGCCAGGCGATCGAGCTGACCAAGCGCGGCATCGACGCCGGTCGCGAGTTCGGTGCCAGCATTATGACCCTGTGGATGGGGCAGGATGGTTTCGACTACTGCTTCCAGGCGGATTACAAGAAGATCTGGGAAGACGCGGTCAGCGCCGTGCGTGAAGTGGCGGAATATGCCGGCGATATGGACGTCAGCATCGAGTACAAGCCCAACGAGCCGCGTGCTTTTGCCATCTTCCCCAACGTCACCACCTGCCTGCTGGCGGTGGAAGAAGCCGGTTGCCCGAACCTCGGTGTAACCCTCGATTTTGCCCACGTGCTGTTTGCCAATGAGGTGCCGGCCTTTGCGGCGGCGATGGTGGCACGCCGTTCGCGCCTGCTCGGGCTGGATCTGAATGACGGCTGGGGAAAACGTGACGACGGCCTGATGGTCGGTGCCGTTAACCCGCGCGCCACGCTGGAATTCCTCTGGCAGATGAAGCGTGACGGCTACAAGGGCGCCTACTACTTCGATACCTTCCCGGACGCCAGCGGCCTCGACCCGGTGCGCGAAGCCGAAACCAACATCGCCACGGTGACCCGTTTACTGAAACTGTGCGATCGGCTGGATAATAATACCGAATTGCATGATGCAATCAGCCGTCAGGACGCGGTGACCTCCCAGCAGATTATTAACGACATCATGCTGGCACGATAGTTTTTCTCTGGACAATCCATCTAACAACAATATCAGGATCGATCATGAAAAGAACCTTACTCTCTGTACTCGCCGTTACCCTGCTGAGCACCACCGCGTATGCCGCCGATCTGCCACCGTTGCAGTCTGACACCGAAGCGGATCGTACCGACTGGACGCAGCTGACGGAAAAATATGGCCCGTTACCGGCTCCGGCGAAAACGCTGAAAATTGGTGGCGTATCAAAAACCCTGACCAACGAATACTGGCGATCGCTGGGCGATGGCTACAAGGCCAGCGGCGCGAAATATGGTTTCACCGTTGAGTACCAGGCGGCGGCGAATGAAGACGATCAGCTGGGCCAGCTGTCGATTGCGGAAACGCTGATCTCGCAGGGCTTTAACGGCCTGCTGGTGTCACCGCAGACCGACGCCAACCTGCAGCCGGCCTATGAAGTGGCCAAAAGCAAAGGCATTCCGGTAGTCAACGTTAACGATGCGGTGATGCCGAACGCGTCACACTACGTCGGCAACGTGCAGAAGGATAACGGCGTGCGCGTGGCGCAGTGGTTTATCCAGCACTATCCGCAGGGCGGCAAGGTGGCGATCGTTGAGGGGCAGCCGGGCGTCTATGCCGCCGGGCAGCGCACCAAAGGCTTCCGCGAAACCATCAGTAAAAACGGCAAGTTCACCGTCGTCGCCAGCGTGCCGGCCAACTGGAGCCGCGAGAATGCCTATAACGCCGCCTCCACCATTCTGCAGCAACACCCGGATCTGATCGGCTTCTATGCCAACAACGACGGCATGGCGCTGGGCGTGGTCGAAGCGGTGCGGGCACAGGATAAAAGCAAGCAGACCGCCGTATTTGGCACCGACGGCATCTCCGACGCCTATGCTTCCATCAAGCGCGGCGAGCTGACCGGCACCGTGGACAGCTTCCCGGTGCTGACCGGCGAAGTGGCGATGGAAGTGATGCTGCGTCTGATTAACGGCCAGAAAATCTCCCGCGTGGTCTCCACCCCGCAGGCGCTGATCACCAAAGACAACGCTGAGGCTTTCTCGACCAAAGACAACGCGAAGCTGCGTCAGCTGCTGGCACAGCAGCAGTAATGCGGGTGACGGAGGGGATAATGGAACAGTTCAGTTTAACCATGCGTGCTATCAGTAAAAGCTACGGCAGCGCGGCCGCATTACAGGGCGTTGATTTTTCGGTGCGTCCCGGCGAAGTCCATGCGCTGATCGGCGAGAACGGCGCGGGGAAATCCACGCTGCTGAATATTCTCTCCGGCGTGCGGCTGGCGGACGGCGGTGAGATCTGCGTTGACGGCGTCACCATCCAGATGAAAAACCCGCTGTCGGCGCGTCAGGCCGGTATCGCCATGATCCACCAGGAGTTACAGCACGTTCCTGAACTCTCCGTCGCGCAGAACATGTTTCTCGGCCGGCCGCTAACGCGCGGGGCGGGTTTTTTCGTTGACCGTAAGGCGCAGTATGCCAAAGCCAAAAGCATCCTGCGTCGCCTGGATCCGAGCATCGATCCGGATGAGCCGATCAAGAATCTCAAGGTCTCGCAGCAGCAGATTGTCGAGATCGCCCGTGCGCTGCTTGATGAAGCAAAAATCATCGCCATGGATGAGCCGACCTCCAGCCTGACGCCGCGCGAGTTCGATCGCCTGGCCGAGCTGATCGGCGACCTGAAGGCGATGAACGTGGCGCTGATTTACGTGTCGCACAAGATGAATGAGATTTTCAAAGTCTGCGATCGCGCCACCATCCTGCGTGACGGCAGGCAGGTGGGGGTGGTTAACATCTGTGACGAAACCGAAGAGAGTATCGTCACCAAAATGGTTGGCCGTAAGATCGACAAGGTCCAGCATCAGTCGTATATCACCGACCGTGAGGTGCTGCGGCTGGAGGGCGTCGGGCGCGGTACGGCGGTGCTGCCCGCCAGTTTCAGCGTGCGCGCCGGCGAAGTGCTGGGCATTGCCGGGCTGGTCGGTGCCGGGCGCACCGAGTTGCTCAAACTGATCGCCGGTATCGATAAGAAGAGCTGCGGTGAAGTCTGGGTCGACGGCGTGGCGGTGAAAAATCTCAACGTCAGCCGGGCGATTAAAGCCGGTATTGGGCTGGTGCCGGAGGACCGTAAAAAAGAGGGCATTATCAAACAGCGGGCGGTAAAGATGAATATGGCGCTGCCCTCGATGGCGCAGTTCACCCGTCAGGGGCTGCTGCGGCAGCGTAAGCTGGACGCGCTGGCGCTGCAGGTGATGACCGATCTGAATCTGCGACCGTTAAATATTGAAAAACCGATTGGTACCTTAAGCGGCGGCAATCAGCAGAAGGTGATTATCGGCCGCTGGGTGGCGGCGGATAATAAAGTCTTCCTGTTTGATGAACCAACGCGCGGTATTGATATTGGTGCCAAATCAGAAATCTATAATTTAATTGAAAAGCTGGCCCGCCAGGGGAAAGCCATTGTAGTGGTCTCCTCCGAGATGCCGGAAATAATGCGTATTTCAGACCGGGTTCTGGTGATGCGGGAAGGGAAAATAACCCGTGAACTGCAGGGTGATGCAATCACCGAAGAGAATATCGCCCGTTATGCGATTAACGAACTGGCTTAAGAATTGACTTTCTAAGGTAATAACATGATGACGCAAGATAAGACTCAACCTGGGCTGCCCACCGCCGCGCTGTTTAAATTTAATCTGCGCGATGCCGGTACGCTGATTGGCCTGATAATCATTGTCGTGACGTTCTCGCTGCTGTCACCGGTGTTCTGGACTCTGCCTAACCTGCTGAATATTTTGCAGCAGTCATCCATTAACGCGATTATTGCGCTGGGAATGACGCTGGTGATTATCTCCGGCGGTATTGACCTGTCGGTGGGGCCGACCGCAGCGCTGTCTGCGGTGCTGGGAGCCACGCTGATGGTCGCCGGCGTGCCGGTGCCGCTGGCGGTGATGGCCACGCTGGGCGTCGGCGCGCTGTGCGGGGTGTTCAGCGGCACGCTGATCGCTTATGCCGGGCTGCAGCCGTTTATCGTTACCCTCGGCGGCCTGTCGCTGTTCCGCGCGCTGTCGCTGATTTTCACCAACGGTAACCCGATTTTTGGTATTCCGATGGAGTTTCGTAACCTGATTAACAGCGCGCCGTTTGGCGTGCCAGCGCCGATTCTGATCGTAGTGGCGATTGCGCTGCTGCTGTGGGTGGTGATGAATAAGACCCCGCTGGGCGAGTATATTCTGGCGGTGGGTGGCAACGAAGAGGCGGCGCGGGTGGCCGGGGTGCCGGTGAAACGCACCAAGGTTACGGTCTATGTGATCTCCGGGCTGCTGGCCTCGCTGGCCTCGCTGATCCTGATCGGTCGCCTTGGCGCGGCAGAGCCAACGCTCGGCAACCTGTGGGAGCTGGATGCGATTGCCGCCGCGGCGATCGGCGGCGCGTCGCTGATGGGCGGCAAGGGCAGCATTGTCGGTACGCTGATCGGCGCGGTGATCCTCGGTTCGCTGCGTAACGGCCTGACGCTGCTAAATATTCAGGCGTTTTATCAATTGCTTGCCACCGGCCTTATAATTATCATAGCGATGTTGATAGACAGAGCGACACGAGGCAAGTAATGAAGCAGGATCCGCGAGCCATTGGCGCTCAAATACGCATGAGATTACCCGGCCTGACCCCGCTGGAAAGAAAAGTGGTGGATTCAATCACCTCGAAAACAGATTTAACCGAGCAGACCTCAATTAAAGAGATCGCGCAGGCCAATAATGTTTCCGAGGCGATGGTGGTGAAAATTGCCAAGAAATTGAATTTCTCCGGTTTTCGTGAGTTCAGGAGCAGCCTGCTGTTCTACAACTATTCAGAAGTGGCCGGGCTGCATGCGGAAATTGAAGCGGATGACTCGTCGGAGCAATTACTGGCAAAAGTATTCAGAACCTCGATACAGGCCATGGAAGAGACCATGTCGATTCTGGATATTTCTGAGTTCAACCGGGCGGCAGAGATCTTATTTAAGGCGCGGCATATCGATCTCTACGCGGTGGGGGGTTCAGCCACCGTTGCGCGGGATTTAAGCCACAAGCTGCTTAAGATCGGTATCAAAACCACCGTCTATGACGATGCGCATATTATGCTGATGTCGGCGGCGGTATTAGCGGATGATGATGCGGTGATCGCCATCAGCCATTCCGGTGCCACCCGTGCGGTGAACGACCCGATTAAGCTGGCAGCGCGTAACGGGGCCAAAGTGATTGCAATTACCAACTACGCCGAGTCGCCGATTGCGCGTAATGCGCAGGTGGTGCTCACTTCAACCTCTCAGGGATCGCACCTGCTCGGGGAAAACGCCGCGTCACGCATCGCCCAGCTGAATATTCTGGATGCCCTGTTTGTGGCGATAGCGCAGAAGGATCTGAAAACGGCGGAGAAAAACCTGATGAAGACCCAGCAGGCGGTCCAGGACCTCAGAGAATATTAGCATGAGTCAGATCTTAGTCACCGGCAGTCTCCATTACGACATTATGCTGCAGGCCGATCATCGCCCGGAAAAGGGCGAAACGGTGATCGGCAGCCGCTGCAGCTACAAATTCGGCGGTAAAGGTGGTAATCAGGCGGTGGCCGCCGCGCGGGCGGGGGCGGCAGTGCGCTTCGCGGGCGCGGTCGGCGACGATGCGCCCGGAGCATTTTTGCTGGCGGTATTAGACGAGCACGGCATTGACAGCCGGGTGGCGGTAAAAGCCGGTGAACCTTCCGGGATGAGCGTGGCGATCCAGGATGCCGAAGGCGACTACGGCGCGGTGGTGGTATCAGGGGCAAATACCCTGATCGAACCCCAGGCGCTGGCGGAAGCGTCACTGTGGCAGCAGGTGGGGATGCTGGTGCTGCAGAATGAGGTCACGGACGCGGTGAACCTCGCCGCGGCACAGGCTGCCCGCCAGCGGGCGATCCCGGTGTGCATCAACGCCGCCCCGGCGCGGCCGTTAAGCCCGGCGCTGATCGCCTGCCTCGATCTGCTGGTGGTGAACGGCGTGGAAGCGCGTGATATGAGCGGCATCAGCGTCAACAGCCTTGCCGATGCGCTGCTGGCCGCTCAGGCGCTCGGCCAGCACTATCCGGCGGTGGTGGTCACCGCCGGTGAACACGGCGTGGCCTGGGTGGAAGCGGGCCAGCCTGCGCAATCGCTGGCCGCACAAAAGGTGGCCCTGGTCAGCACTCACGGCGCGGGGGACTGCTTTATGGGTATGCTGTGCGCCACGCTGTTGCAGGGCGAGCCGCTCTCCACCGCCGTTGCGCGTGCCAATCAGGCGGCCGCTGAACACGTTTCACGCCCGGCGGCGTAACACCGCCCGCCGTGACGGCAGATTTCTCTAATCACCAGGCCCTGGATGCTGCTGTATTCGGGGCTTTTTCTTGCCGTCAAATTGTTGCCCGGGTGCTTACTTCCGCGGATTCACACCCTGATGAAGGTGACCAAAACTGGCGCGAAAATTTTTATCATCGGGTACGTAAGTCACGCATTTCACCCCTGCGTCAGCCAGGGCGTAGCGCACCGGCTTAGTCCGACCGGCTCCATCTCTTCTCCAGCTGCCCGGAAAGCAGGCTTAACGGCCAGATCACCAGGAAGTAGATCAGCGCCACGCAGGTGAAGATCTCCAGCGGGCGGTAGTACGCGGCGCTGAGCAGCCGCCCCTGATACATAATCTCCTGCACCGACAGCACTGAACACAGCGAGGTCATTTTCGCCATCTCGATGCCGCGGTTGGTCAGCGCGGGCAGCATGCGTTTGAACACCTGCGGGAAGATAATGCGCCGCAGGATCTGCGCTTTACGCATGCCGATCGCTTTTGCTCCTTCCCACTGCCCCTGTGCCACCGACTGAATACCGCTGCGGAAAATCTCGCAGCAGTAGGCGGAGGTGTTGAGGCCCAGCGCCAGCAGCGAGGCCTGCAGCGGCGACAGCTGCACGCCGGTCAGCACCGGCAGGGCGTAGTAGAACCAGATCAGCTGGATCAGCACCGGGGTATTGCGGAACACTTCCACCCAGGCGATGCTCAGGCCGTTTAACAGGCGGCTACCCGAGGTGCGGCCAAGGCTGAACAGCGCGCCGGCCAGCATGCCCAGCGGAAAAGCGACAGCCCAAAGTTCTACGGTCAGTATAATGCCGCGCCCCAGCACCGGCAGGCTGGTCCATACCACGGCGCTGTCCCAGCTAAATTCCACGGTGGTTTACTCCCATGTTTTAATCCTGCGCCCGACTGTAGCGGGCGAGGCGGTATTCAGCGATGCGCGCCAGCTGGCTGAGCAGCAGCAGCGAAATAAAGAACAGCCCGGCGATCACGGTGTAGATCTCCAGCGGGCGGAACAGCATGCTGTTGACCTGCATTGCTTTATAGATCACGTCGCTGTAGGCGAGGGTGGAGGCCAGCGAAGTGGTTTTAATCAGCTCGAAGGTGCGTTCGACAAACGGCCCGCTCATCCGGCGCAGCGCCTGCGGCAGGATCACCCGCCACAGGGCGCGACGGTGGCTCATGCCGATCGCTTTTGCGCCTTCCCACTGGCCGCGCTCCACTGACTGGATGCCGCCGCGAAACACCTCGGCGTAGAAGGCGCCGGACTGGGTGGAGAGGGCGATGGCCGCCGCCCAGTAGGGCGACAGCGTAATGCCGCTGACCAGCGGCAGGGCGTAGAAGCACCAGAAAAAGTGTACCAGCGGCGGCGTATTGCGGAAAAAGTCGATAAATACCTTCGCCGGCAGCCGCAGCACGCGCTTAGGTGACATCATCATCAGCGCCACCACGCCGCCGACCAGGATGCCGATCAGGATCGCCGCCAGCGCCAGCTGCGCGGTGCCGAGCAGCCCCTCCAGCAGCAGCGCCCGCTGCTGCCAGACGCCGCTAAAATCCCACTGATACTGCATACCTTCTCCTGCTGCCCTTGCCACAGCGCAATGCGCCAGTGATCTGTTGCACATTCTGCTGCCGGGCAGCGCACGGCGATTTAGCCCGCTACGCTACACCGGTCAGTTGACGGCCGGTTACCCTGTTGCTGGCGACCGCTTCCGCGCCGGCCGTATTAGGCACACCGGTTACCGATCCGCCGTCACGCCCGGAATGGCTTTGGCATCCAGCCCTTTAGAAGTCATATACTCGCTAAAGGTTTTCTGCACCTCACCGCTGGCGTTCAGCTTGATCACTTCCTGGTTGATGTAGTTGAGGAAGCGCGGGTCGCTCTCTTTGCGCAGGCCGATGCTGCTGGACAGCTGCACCACCGGGGTCGGCACGACCAGGTTGCCGGTACGGATGTGCGACAGGGCAATTGCCAGCGCCGGATGGTAGAAGGCAAAACCGTCGATGCGTTTCGACATAAACGCGGCAACGGTCTCATCGGTGTT
Source organism: Erwinia sp. B116 (assembly GCF_002865965.1). Classification (NCBI taxonomy): domain Bacteria; kingdom Pseudomonadati; phylum Pseudomonadota; class Gammaproteobacteria; order Enterobacterales; family Erwiniaceae; genus Erwinia; species Erwinia sp. B116. The sequence goes on along the minus strand of NZ_JRZZ01000010.1, from coordinate 40,542 downwards.
GGCGAAGCGCTGGATCTGCGCTTTCGGCAGACGCTGGGTCAGATCGCGGTCGGTCGAGCTGCCGAGGGTCACGCCAATGCGCACGTCAGGGCGGTTAAGGTCGTCCCAGCTGTCGGCTTTGATGCCGTCTTTCACCAGCACGCCCTGCTTGTACCACAGCAGCGGCGCTTCCGGGAACGCCAGCGCTTTTTTACGTTCGGCGGTGGCGTCAAGCACCAGCAGCAGGTCGATCTGATTGGCCTGAATAGCTGCCGCAACGTTGCCGTAGGTGGTCTCCACCGGCACCAGCTTCACGCCGAGATCCGCAGCAATCTTCTCGCCAAGCTTATAACCCACCCCGGTCCACTGGCCGCTAATCGGGTCTTTGTAGTACCACGGATCGCCAGGCGCCACGCCAAGGCGCAGCTGTTTAGTCTCATGAATCTGATCCCAGGTGGAGTCTGCAGCGCTGGCGGCGGCTGAGAACAGCGTGCTGCCAAGCAGGGCGGCGGCAAACAGCCGACGCAAAGGACGATGCCATACGTTCATAAATTACCTCGGGTTATGGGCCGCTGTGGTGGCTTAACGCACCTTAGCCGGCCTGGGTGTAGTGTTCATAAAGGGCGGAGAGGCGTGCGGTCAGCGCCCCCGGCTGGCCGCTGCCGATGGTCTTACCATCCACGCGCACCACCGGGGTAAGGCCGCCCAGCGTACCGGTAATAAAGGCTTCATCGGCGGTGTAGACCTCGGCGAGGGTGTAATCACCCACCACCAGGGTAATACCCGCCTCACGCGCCAGCCGCATCACCGTTTTATGGGTGATGCCGTTGAAGTTGAAGCGCCCGCTGGAGGTCCAGAGCTCATCCCCGCGCACGATAAAGAAGTTGGTGGAGTTACAGCTGGCGACAAAGCCGTGCGGATCGAGCATCAGCGCTTCGTCGGCACCGGCGTTGATTGCCTGGATCAGCGCCTGAATAAAGTTCAGGCGGCTGTGTGAGTTGAGGCGCAGGTCGAACACGTCCGGGCCGCTGCAGCGGTAGGTGGAGGTAAACAGCGACAGACCCTGACTTTTTTTCGCGTTATCAATCACCTTAAACTCGGCGACGATCACGATGGTCGCCTGGCCCAGCGCAAAGCGCGGATCCTGGTTTGGCGTGTGTTTTTTACCGCGGGTGACCATCAGACGGATATGCACGCCGTCGTGCATCTGGTTACGTCGCAACGTTTCTTCAATCAGTGCCAGCATGCCGGCCTTATCGACGCCGATATCCAGCTCAATCGACTTCGCCCCGTCGAACAGTCGGGTAAGGTGCTGGTCGATGGCCAGCAGCTTACCGTTAACCAGCCGCAGCCCCTCCCAGACGCCGTCTCCCAGCACAAAGCCGCTGTCAAAAATCGACACCGTGGCCTGATGTTTCGGCACAAACTCGCCGTTAACGTAAACAATCACGTTCTCGTTGCGCTCGTCAGGGATATAGCCCTGTGCGCTGGTGCCGGAAGGCGTAATGCTCATGATGGTTCCTTACGTAAAATGCCCTGGTGGAAGCGTCCCTGGTGCAGGCGCCGGGAATCAGCTAAAAGCTGAAGGTGGTAAAACGGTCGATAAACGCCCGGGTTTTCGGCCGCTGCGGGTGCTTCAGCACCTCGTCCGGCGTGCCGCTCTCGTAAAATTCACCGTCGGCAAAGAAGATCACCCGGCTGGCGAAGTGGTAAGCAAAACCCAGCTCGTGGGTCACCAGCAGCAGGGTGCGGCCCTCGTCAGCCAGGCTGCGGATGCTGGTCAGTACCTCACCGACCAGTTCCGGATCCAGCGACGAGGTCGGTTCATCAAACAGCATAATTTCCGGCTGCATCGCCAGCGCGCGGGCGATCGCCACCCGCTGCTGCTGCCCGCCGGAAAGGCGGCCAGGGTAAGCCTGCGCCTTATCGCCCAGCCCGACCTTATTCAGCTCGGCTAAGGCAATCTCCTGCGCCCGGGCTTTTTTAAGGCGCTTCACCTGTACCAGCCCCTCCATCACGTTCTGCAGGACGGTCATCTGTGGGAAGAGGTTGAACTGCTGAAACACCATGCCAATTTTTTTGCGCACCTCACAGAGTTCAGCCTCGCTGTACTGTACGCGTTTTTCACCGTTACCGGCCGGCGGCAGCGCCTTGCCAATCAGCCGGCCGTCGAGGGTAATCTCTCCGGCGCTGGGCAGTTCCATAAAATTCAGGCAGCGCAGCAGGGTGCTTTTACCTGAACCACTGCCACCGATAATCGCGATGCGATCGCCGGCATTTACCGTCAGATCGACGCCTTTCAGCACGTGGTGGTCACCAAAACGCTTGTGCAGCTGGCTGATGGTCAGCAAAGGGTGTGACATAAGCGGTTCTCTTATCAGGTTCTTTTGGCGGGAGCGATAAGCCCCTGGTGGATTTTCACTGACTCCACCACTTTTTCCACCCCGCGGTACACGTGCTCAGCGATATCTTCCCGCATCGCCTGCCAGTCATCGCCACAGGCCAGTGCGACATAGCTTTCATGGGCGTCCAGACGGGCGCCTTTACGGCCATGAATATCCTGGTGCAGCGACCAGTAAAGTTGTAGCCGGCCGGATAAGCTGCGCCAGGTACTGACTAACAACTCGTTGCCACAAAAGTCAAAGGCGGTGCCGTGCAGGTGCAACTCGGCCTTAATCGCCGCGAATTTGTCATCCTGTAGCAGGATCTGCAGCAGCGCTTCATGACGCTGATGCAGCGCGGCACGAAACGCCTCATCCCGCTTCGGCCACACCAGCTCAAAGGCGAAGGTTTCCAGCACCCGACGCATATCGTACAGATCGCGCAGGCTCTGCTCATTCAGCGACTGCACGTAGTAGCCCGCATAGGGTTTAGCCACCAGCAGCCCTTCTTCCACCAGCGCCGAAATGGCCTCGCGCATCGGCGCGCGGCTGACGCCAAACTCCTGGGCCAGCCGTGACTCGGTCAGCTTACTGCCCGGCGCCAGTTGACGTTCTATGATCGCCTGACGCAGCCGTTCACCCACTTCAGTACGCAGCGTTACGCGGGGAGTCACAGGGTTGATATCCATCGGGCATCCTTTTTTGTCGACTGTCGACAATCTTAAGAGACTATAAGATAAACTTAAGTAAAAGAGTAATAGCGGTTTGATCTAATTAATAGCATTTTATCCAAAGGAGGGAGAGGGGGAGGGAAAACGGCCTGAGCCACTTTGAGTTACAGGCACAACAACCTGAACATTAACAGCATGAATTCCGCCTCTGGACTGTCGGCAGTCCTTTCGGCCCAGGCCCGGCTGAAGCACTTCTTATCCCGTATGGCTTGCGCAAGCTGCTCCCTGAGCCGGGCGTTCTCTTCCTCTGGCGGTTCGGGATCGCCAGAAAGCAAAAACCCCGCTCAGGTTTCCCTGAGCGGGGTTTTCAAATTTGGCTCCTCTGACTGGACTCGAACCAGTGACATACGGATTAACAGTCCGCCGTTCTACCAACTGAACTACAGAGGAATCGTGTGAACGAGGCGCATATTAATCATCGCGGGTCGGGGTGTCAACGCGTAAACGTCATAAAAGTGACTGAGTGCCGATGTTTTCAACAAGCTGATGATTTGTCGTGCATTTACCGTCTAATCCCCCGGTGAAAAGCCGGGGGAAGACGAGGATCAGGCGCTGACCGTGCGGCTGTCCCGCAGCCGGGCATAGCTGAAGGAGAGGATAAACAGCAGGCTGAACAGCACCACAATGGTCGGTGCCGGGGCGCTGTCGAGGAAAAATGCCAGATATGTGCCGCTAAAACAGACCGCGACCGACAGCAGCACCGCGCAGATCATTACCGTGGCAAAGCGGCGCATCAGCAGCAGGGCGATGGCCCCCGGCGCGATCAGCAGCGCAATCGACAGAATAATTCCCACCGACGACAGCGTGGCTACGATGGTCATGGCAATCAGACACAGCAGGCCGTAGTGCAGCAGTCCGGTGTTCAGGCCGCTGGCCTTCGCCTGGCTTGGGTCGAAGGCGTGCAGCAGCAGATCGCGCCATTTCACCACGACCACCAGCAGCACCACGGCCGCGATGGCGGCGGTCTGCGCGATATCGGCAAAAGACACCCCGAGCATATCGCCAAACAGAATGTGGTCGAGATGCACCTCCGACTGAATCGACACGTAAAGCACCAGCCCGAGCGCAAACATGCCGGAGAAGACGATGCCCATCACCGTATCACGCTTGATGCGGCTGTTGTCCGACAGCCAGCCGCTGGCCAGCGCGCAGAACAGCCCGGCGACAAAGGCACCGATCGCCACCGGAATACCGATGATGTACGCCACCACCACGCCGGGAAACACCGCGTGGCTCATGGCGTCACCCATCAACGACCAGCCTTTAAGCACCATAAAGCATGACAGCAGCGCGCAGGGGATGGCGACCACCAGCGAAATGGTCAGCGCGTTGACCATAAAGTCGAACTCAAAGGGTTGCAGCAAAACGTTAAGCATCAGAGCCGCTCCTGAGAAGAGCCAGGGATCGTCCGCAGTGCAGAGTCACTCGCTAACCGGGATCGGGAGTCAGACTGACCCGAGGCAGGCACTTTATTGCTATCGTCGGGCTGATGTCCGGGTTGAATGACGGCCTGCAGATCGGATAAAGCGTTTGCTGCAGAGTCAGGCTGGCGCCGCGCCTGGAGGCCACGCTGCCTGCGCGCCAGCCAGCCGTGCTTCGGCGCAAAGATAAACGCCGCCAGGAACACCAGCGTCTGTGCCAGCACGATAATGCCGCCGGTCGCGCCGTTCAGCCAGTAACTCAGCCACGCGCCGAAGAAGCTGGTCAGGCTGCCGATCAGTACCGCAATCAGCAGCAGGCGCTCAAAGCGGTCGGTGAGCAGGTAGGCGGTTGCCCCCGGCGTCACCACCAGGCAGATCACCAGAAACGCGCCGACGGTCTGCAGCGCGGCGACCGTACAGGCGGCCAGCAGGGTGAAAAACAGCAGCTTGAGCCGCGGCGGGCTCAGGCCAATCGAGCGCGCGTGGCTCTCGTCAAAAAAGGCCACCATCAGGTCTTTCCACTTCAGCAGCAGGATCAGCAGCGAGACAAAGCCAATTACCGCCAGCTGCACGATATCCTCCGGGGCGATGGCCAGAATATTGCCCATGATGATGGTCTGAATATTCACCGAGGTCGGGTTCAGCGACACCATAAACAGCCCCAGCCCGAAGAACGAGGAGAAGATCAGGCCGATAATTGCGTCCTCTTTCAGTCGGGAGCGCTGGTTGAGGAACAGCATGCTGCCTGCCGCCAGCCCGCCGGAGAGAAACGCGCCGAGGGCAAACGGCAGGCCGAGCATATAAGCACCGGCCACGCCGGGCACGATCGAGTGGGAGAGGGCGTCACCAATCAGCGACCAGCCCTTTAACATTAGATAGCAGGAGAGAAACGCGCAGACGCCGCCGACCAGCGCCGACACCCACATGGCGTTGAGCATGTACTGGTAGGTGAAGGGTTCAATGAGCCAGCTCACTTCAGGTTCTCCCAGTTGATCTCGCGCAGCGCGCCGCTGAAGGCGGCCTCAAGGTTTTCGCGGGTAAAGGTGGTGCGCGTCTCGCCGCTGGCCAGCACCGTGCCCTTAACGATCACCGTGCGATCGCAGTAGTCGGTGACCGAAGCCAGATTATGGGTGGAGACCAGCAGCGTGCGCCCCTCGTCGCGCAGTTCACGCAGCAGGCTGATGATCTGCCGTTCGGTATTAACGTCAACGCCGGTAAACGGCTCGTCGAGCAGGATCACCTCACCGCGCTGGGCGATGGCACGCGCCAGGAACACGCGCTTTTTCTGCCCGCCGGAGAGCTCGCCGATCTGCCGCTTGCGGAACTCCAGCATATTGACCCGCGCCAGCGCCTCCTCCACCAGCCGGTGATCCTCGCGGCGGGCGATGCGCAGCCAGTTCATATGGCCGTAGCGGCCCATCATCACCACGTCCTCCACCAGCACCGGGAACGACCAGTCAACGTCCTCCGCCTGCGGCACGTAGGAGACCAGGTTCTGCTTCAGCGCCTGGCTGCCCGGCCGGTCGAGCAGGGTGATGCTGCCGCTGGCCAGCGGCACAAAGCCCATAATCGCCTTGAACAGCGTCGATTTACCGGAGCCGTTAATCCCGACCAGGGCGCTAATGCTGCCGGTCGGCAGGGTCAGCGAGGTGTCGCGCAGCGCGGTGTGGCCGTTGCGGTAGGTGACCATCAGGTTATCAATGCGGATGCCGTCAGGCCGCACCACGCTGGCCGGGACGCCGGTCATTTTGCCATCCCCTGCTGGATACCCTTGACGATGGTGTCGCTGGTGACGCGCAGCAGGTCGAGGTAGGTCGGCACCGGACCATCGGCCGCGCTCAGCGAGTCAACGTAGAGCACGCCGCCGTAGTGGCTGCCCGTCTCGCGGGCCACCTGGCGCGCCGGTTTATCGGAGATGGTGCTTTCGCTGAATACCGCCGGGATATGATGCTGTTTTACCGCATCGATCACTTTTCTCACCTGCTGCGGCGTACCCTGCTGATCGGCGTTGATCGGCCACAGATAGAGTTCTTTCAGCCCGTAGTCGCGGGTCAGGTAGGAGAAGGCCCCCTCGCTGCTGACCAGCCAGCGCTTATCCTGCGGGATCTGCGCCAGCGCCTGTTTCGCCGGGGCGACGGTGGCGCGGATCTGCTGCTTGTAGCGCTCGGCGTTCTGCTGGTAGCTGGCCGCGTTGGCCGGGTCGTACTTCACCAGCGCGTCGCGAATATTATCGACGTAGATCAGCGCATTGTCGGCCGACATCCAGGCGTGCGGGTTAGGTTTACCCTGATACGGGCCTTCACCAATGCCCATCGGTACCACCCCTGAGGAGACCACCACTTCCGGCACTCCTTTCAGGTGCTGATAGAAGCGGTTAAACCACAGTTCCAGGTTCAGACCGTTGGCGAGGATCAGCTGCGCGCCCTGCGCCCGCTTAATGTCGCCCGGCGTTGGCTGATACTCGTGGATTTCTGCTCCCGGCCTGGTGATGGACGCGACGTCGGCGCTGTCGCCCGCGACGTTTTTCGCCATATCGGCAATCACCGTAAAGGTGGTGATGACTTTCAGCTTCTCCGCCGCCAGCGCGCCGGACAGGGGCAGGACGGCAAGGGTGAGGGCGCAGAGCAGCCGGGGTAAGCGTAACAGTCGGGGCATTCGGATTCTCCTGAACGGGGTAATGACGCAGGGTGATTAGCTGATGCTATAAGGTATAGCACAGGCTATAACTCAGGGTGAGCATTTTTTGCTCCTGATTCGGTAAAAATTTGTCAGCTGAGCAGGTGGGGATGGGGAGCAGGCGCGTGGCGACCGGCCGGGTTGTCAGTGAGAAGGCAGGGAGCGGAGGGCTGGAAAGCGCAGTATCGCACAGTGAGATGACAGGAAAACGAAACGTCAGGGCGAGGCTGCTTAACCCGTTCAGGTTGCGTTGAATCGGAAGGCGCGGGTTATTTTCAGATGACTGATAACAGCGTGCAGGCTGTACCAAAAATAAAACGGATTAATGTAATTCTGCAATTAAGGTTTTAATCGAACTGCCCTTGATAAAATAAGGTATTTTGTTTTTTCATCAGTAGAGATGTAATTTTTTATGTGAGTTTCTTTTGATTTTAAAATGGATATTTTACTATTTTTTAGTGGTTTAGGTAAAATGTGCTTTACCTGAAAAGTTCACTGAACCTTCCTTTTGTTTATCCGTCGTTGATTGTTGTAATTTTTTATATCAAATAAAATGCTGCTGTTTTTTTGAGCGGAAATAACATTAACACAGAAGTTTAAGCGTTTTCTGGTTATTAAGCGGCAGGATGTTTCCATTTAATCTGGCATGGGAGTCATGGATGAACCTGTATTATCGAACTTTTTCAGCGGCGTCATTTGGCTGTGGCGCACTATTACTCTGCTCAACCCCGCTGTGCGCCGCTCCCCCCACCGCCAGCCCGGAGCAGGAGCGTGCGGCCGCGCTCAGGGATGCCAGTGAACAACAGCGCCAGCAGGAGCGTGAACGCGCGTTGCAACAGCAAAATACTCCACGCCCTGAGGTCCGCCTGAGCGTGCCGCCACTGGCGGTGACGGCGTATCCGGCCAACGAGAAGCCCTGTTTTCCGTTGCACAGCGTGCGGCTGGAGGGCGAAGACGCGGGCCGTTTTCAGTGGGCGCTGGCGGCGGTCAACGGCATTGACGGGCGCTGTCTGGGCGGGCGGGGCATTAAACTGGCGCTGGATCGCGTGCAGAACGCCATTCTTGCGCGCGGCTATGTCACCACCCGGGTGATGGCCCGGGAGCAGGACCTCAGCCACGGTGTGTTAACCCTGACGCTGCAGCCGGGGCGCATCGGTGTTGTTCGCTTCAGCGATCCGGTGGGCTGGCGTGGCCGGCTGTGGAATGCACTGCCGGCGCGGCGCGGCGATCTGCTTAATCTGCGCGATATTGAACAGGCGCTGGAGAACCTGCGCCGGGTGCCGAACGTGGCCGCCGATATCCGTATCGTGCCCGGCCAGCAGGAGGGCAGCAGCGACCTGCTGATCGGCTGGCAGGAGAGCCGCCCGCTGCACCTGAGCCTGGCCGTGGATGACGGCGGATCGAAGAGTACCGGGCGCTATCTCGGCTCGGCCACCTTGTCGGTCGACGCGCCGTTTGCCCAGAACGATCTGTTCTATGCCAGCGTCGGGCGTGATCTGTTTCAGCACGGGCCGTTTGGCAATCGCTCGCATACGCTGAACTACATGATCCCCTATGGCTACTGGCTGTTTAGCGCCAACTACAACGACTACACCTACCATCAGAATCTGCCGAGCGCGGGCGATATCCTGACCTACAGCGGCAAAAGTGAAAACGCGCGTTTTACCGTCTCGCGCCTGCTGCTGCGCAGTCAGTCGCACAAAACGTCGCTTAGCCTCAGCGCCTGGGGCCGCCAGGCTACCAACGCCGTCGACGGCATTGATCTCAGCCAGCAGCACCGCCGCACGGCAGGCTGGGAGGCAGGGATTAATCAGCACAGTTATCTGAACAGCGCAACGCTTGACGCCAGCCTGCGCTGGCGGCGCGGCACCGGCGCATTTGGCGCGCTGCCCGCGCCTGAAGAGTCTTATCACGGCGGCAGCGCCCGTACCGGCATCGCCAGCGGCGACCTGAACCTGAACCTGCCGTTGACGTCGGCCTGGCGTTACAACGGCACGTTGAGCGGCCAGTGGAGCCACCATGCCCTGACGCCGCAGGACCGGATGGCGATTGCCGGCCGCTACACCGTACGCGGCTTTGACGGTGAAGAACTGCTCTCTGGCGAACGCGGTGTGCAGTGGCGTAACGAACTGGCGTGGCGCGCGCCGTTACCCGGCCATGAGCTCTACTGGGCGGTCGACTATGGCCGTGTGGCTGGCCCCGGCACCCGCTATCTGACCGGGCACCAGCTGGCGGGCAGCGCCGTTGGCCTGCGTGGCGCACTGTGGCAGCGGCTGAGCTACGACCTGTTTGCCGGCGTGCCGCTGGTGAAGCCGCAGGGGTTTCACACCTCCGGGCTGACCAGCGGGTTTAGCGTCAGCCTGCAGCTGTAGCATCAGGCAACCGTTTTGCCTTTCATCCCCACGCCCCTGAAGGCGCAGGGTAATCGCCGTGCTGCTGACGGTAAATAACTGACTTATCAATCACTTTTTTCAGGGAAGAAAATCATGAACAAGCGCTGTTATCGTCATATCGTCAACCGCACACGCGGTGAACTGCAGGTGGTATCCGAGCTGGCGCGCGGCTGCGGCACGCCCCCCGCCCAGGGGCGGCCACAGGCGTTGGGTCGCGCTGCGTCCGCTGGCGCTGCTGGTCGGGCTGGCCGTCAGCGCCACGCCGGTGCTGGCGGCAGGTATTGTCGCCGACGGGCGTGCCCCCGCCAGCCAGCAGCCGCAGGTGATCGATACGCAGAACGGCCTGCCGCAGGTCAATATCAGCGCGCCAAACCAGGCCGGGCTGTCGCACAATCAGTACCAGCAGTTTGATGTGGATAAACGCGGGGCGATCCTTAACAACTCAGCGACCATGACGCAGACGCAGCTGGCAGGCATGGTTCAGGGCAATCCGAACCTGAACGGGCGCGATCCGGCGCGGGTGATCCTCAACGAGGTCAACAGCAGTAACCCCAGTCAGCTGAGAGGTTATCTTGAGGTGGCGGGCGGTAAGGCGCAGGTGATTGTCGCCAACCCGGCCGGGCTGCTGTGCGACGGATGCGGCACCATCAACGCCGGGCGTATGACGCTGAGCACCGGCAAACCGCAGTGGAACCAGGACGGTAGCCTGGCGGGCTGGCAGGTGGAGCGCGGACGGATTGAGGTGGCGGGCGGCGGGCTGAACGATAATGCCCGTAACGACACGGCTTACGTTGAGCTGCTGGCGCGCACGGTGAAGATTAACGGCAGCATTCGCGCCACCCGTGAGGCCACGGTGGTGGCCGGGCGCAACCGCATCAGCGCCGATGGCTCGGTTATTCAGCCGCTGGCGGTGGAGAGTGGGCCAGCGGAACTGGCCATCGATATGGGCCAGATGGGCGGCATGTACAGCGGGGCGATCCGTATGATCGCTACCGAAGCGGGCGTTGGCGTGCGCAACCGTGGCGGCCAGCTGCAGGCGGACAAAACGCTGACCGTCAGCAGCAACGGGCGGCTGGTGTGGCAGGATAATGCGCATACCCAGGCCGGTGGCGATATTCGCCTGCAGGCTCGCGACGATATTGAACAGCACGGCACCCTCCATACGGGAGGAAAACTGCAGGTCAGCAGCACCAGCGGACATCTTCGCCAGTCCGGTACACTGGCTGCGGCCGGGGACGTGTCGCTGCAGGCTGCGCAGGGCATCGACAGCCGGGGAAATCTGCTGGCGGGTAGCGATATCAACAGTTCGCTGGTGCATAAGGCGGATCTGACCCTGAAGAGTAAAGGTACGGTTCGTGCCGGTGGCAGGCTGTTAAGTCGGGGAGACGTCACTGTCAGCGGCAGCCGGGTCGACCTGAGCGGCAGCCGGCTGGCAGCCGGACGCGCGATACTGCAAAGCTCAGACACGGACAGGCGGACAGAAAGAACGAAACGCCGCGGATCGGCCACTCTGACCGAAAAACCGCAGCAGGCCCCTTCAGCCCGGCTGGCGAATAATCCCCCTCAGACAGGCCATAATCAGCAGGCAGATCGGCAACAGTCTCCGGCAGACGCTGCACCGGCTGCCGTCTCACTGGCCGGCGCGACCCTCGACGTCGGCCAGCTGTGGCTGACCACCTCCGGTGATATTGCGGCACAGAACGCTTCAGTCAGCGCGGGAAGCTGGCAGATTACCGGCAACGATCTGTGGGCTGAGGGCGGCGTCTGGACGCAGACCGGTGATGCCCTCAGCCGCTTTCAGCTGACCGGCGCGCTGGATAACCGCAGCGGCAGCATTGAAGCGCAGGACCTCAGCCTGCAGGCGGCATCGCTGAACAACGCCAACGGACGTCTGGTGGCGCTGGGGGAGCAGGCGCAGCGCTGGCAGACTGACGGCCCGATCGGTAATGATGGCGGGCTGCTCGGCAGCAACGGCGCGCTGGCGCTGGATGCCGGTAGCATCAGTAACGTCAACGGCACTCTGACCAGCCAGGGATCGCTGACGATGAATGCCCGTGACGGCATCAATAATCAGCAGGGAAAAATCATCAGCGGCGGCACGCTGGGCCTGAGCACCGCAGGCGTATGGGATAACCGCGATGCGCAGGTGATGGCAGAGAACCTGCAGCTGACGGCGCAAGGGCTGAATAACGCGGGCGGCAAGCTGCTGGCCGTTGAGCATCTCCGGCTTGATATTGACGGCGACACGGATAACCAGGGTGGCACGCTGCAGGCCGGCGAGCTGACGCTGAATGGCGGCGGTACTCTGGACAACCGCAACGGCCGCCTGTTCGGCCAGCAGGCGGTGCGGCTGCATACGGGTAATGTGAACAACAATGACGGCTGGATCGGCGGCCAGCAGATTGTGACGCTGGAGGCAGGACGGCTGGAAAATCGCAACGGCAGCGTGCTGAGCAGCGGTGATGCCACACTCAAACTGAGCGAGCTGGATAACCGCAGCGGGCAGCTGAAAGCGAACGGCGTGATGAGCGTTAACGCCGGCAACATCGATAACCGCCACGGCGAGGTTTATGGTGGCAGCGAGCTTAAGCTGCTCGCCGCCCGGACGCTGGATAACCGTAACGGGCAGCTGACCGCAGACGGCAGCCTGCAGCTGCAGGCGCAGGATCTTGATAACCGCCAGGGGCATCTCACCAGCCGTCTGGCGGCGGTGATTGCGGCAACCGGCCTGGCCAACCGTGAAGGTCAGATCTACAGCAGCAGTTCGCTGAACATCGCCAGCGACCGGCTGGATAACCGCGAGGGTCGGCTGCTGGCAGAGGGCGATGTCACACTGCAGGGTCTGGCTAAGGCTGATGAGGCCAGGGCAGCGGATCACAGCGCAGCCGCGCTATCCGCCGCTGACCGGGCGCTTTCCACGGCAGATGCTGCCCCGGGCGTGGCTGAACTCCTGAATCAGCGCGGCACCATTGAGAGCGGCGGCACCCTGAATGCTACGCTGCGCGCACTGAATAATACCGGCGGTTCACTCACCGGCGGCCGGGCGCTGACGCTGGCACTGGGCGGCGACTACACCCATCGCACGGGCGACACGCTGACCAGCAACGGCAGGGTGACGCTGAGCGTGGCCGGGGTATTAACCAACCTGGCACAGTGGCTGCTGCCCGGCGATCTGCAGCTCACCAGCAACGGCCTGAACAACAGCGGCAGCCTGGTCGGAAAAACGCTGCAGCTTACCACCGGACTGCTGCAGAATGACGGCCGGATTGAGGCCGACAACCTGCAGATAGCCAGCGACCGGCTGGACAACCGCGCCACCTTAACCGGCGATCGCATTGCGGTAACCACTGGCACCCTCGACAATCACGGCAGCCAGGCGCTGATCGCCGCAACCGAACGCACCGATCTCACCGCCCGCCAGCGGCTGACCAACCGTGACGACGCGCTGATCTACAGCGCTGGCGATCTGCAGCTGCGCAGCGGCGATCTGATTGAGAACCTTGCCGCCACCATTGAGGCGGATGGCAACGTTGCCTTCAACGCTGCCCGGCTGGAGAACCGCCGTATCGGCCTGGAAATCGAACGGGAAGCGGAAGAAGAGGATTACCGCTGGCACCGTTACAACTACTACTGGCGGTCCTACAAGTCCGGGGTCAACCGCGATAAAAACACCATGGCTCCGGTGACGCAGCATATTCCGTACCGGGATGATTCAGCGGTTAACAGCAGCCGCTATGGCACAATCCTCGATATCGATGCGGATAACAAACGCGCGAAGGTGCGGGTAAAGAACAATCACGGCAGGGAAATTGAGCTGTGGGTGAACTATCTGGCGCTGAAGCCGGGGGCTGAGGGGGGCTTTGACCTGACCTTCTACGCCACGCGCGGCAGCCACCAGGATGACGTGCCCACCCCTTATCACAACACCTTCTGGCGCGAGTTTGATGAGGGGCAGATCGAGCAGTGGGATCCGCAGCGCCACCTCGACATCTTCAATGCGCCGCAGGTGACCGATTACAACAACCTGCGTGAACGCAGTGCCAGCGGCAAAGTCCTCCGCGACAGGCTGGTTTCCGAGGGGAGCGCCGCCCGCATTCTGGCCGGCGGCAGTATGTCTTTAACTATCCGTAACGAATTGCTAAACGATGCCAGCACGATCGGTGCTAATGGCGATCTGGCCGTCAGCGGTGGCGGTGAAGTGAAAAATATCGGCTACTCGGTTAACGAACGGCGCCAGGAGCACATCGTCGATCACTACGATAAAGACACCGTGCACTGGCATCCTGAGTTCGATCGCGATGAGACCACCGCGCTCAGCACGATTGACGGCATCATCAGTGGTAATCGCAACACCACCATTACCGCCGTCAGCATTAGCAACACCACCGTTGGCCAGGCGCAGACCAGCCTTACCGAGGCGGCGCAGCAGGCCGCACAGGCGGCGCGCGAAGAGCGGGAACGTAACCCGCTGGCCACACAGGTGCAGGCGGGCGAGCAGCGTCCGGGTGAAACCGACCCGTCGCTGACCGCGCAGCAGCAGGCGGAAAAGGTCGCCAGCCATATCCCGGATAACGGCCTGTTCCATCAGCGCCCCGGGCCGGAAAGCCCGTATCTGGTGGTGACCGATCCGCGCTTTGCCGACCGCGGCAAATTTATCAGCAGCGACTATCTGCTGCAGCGGGTGGGTTACGATCCGGCAGCCGTGCACAAGCGCCTTGGCGACGGCTTCTATGAGCAGCGGGTGGTGCGTGAACAGCTGCTGAACCTGACCGGGCGGCCTTCGCTGCACGGTGAGGACGCGATGGCGCAGTATCAGGCGCTGATGAACAGCGGCGCGCAGGCGGCCAGCGATCTGCAACTGACAACCGGCGTGGCGCTGACCCCGGCGCAGATTGCCGCGCTGCAGCAGGATATCGTCTGGCTGGTGAGTGAAACGGTGCAGACCGCAGCGGGGCCACAGACGGTGCTGGTGCCGAAAGTCTATCTGGCCCCCGGTACGCTGCGGCTGACCGGCGATGGCGCGTTAATTGGCGGCGGCGAGCTGAAGCTGTCGGCAGAGAGCATTAACAATGCGGGTAATCTGTTTGCCGACGGGGCGCTGGAGGTCACCGCCGGCCAATTCCACCATCAGGGCGGTGACATTCGCGCCGATGCCGTGCAGGTCCGGGCGAATCTGATCGACATCAGTACCGATCTGCAGAACGCGCTGCGGCAGGCGGCAGTCAGCGCGCGGAAGATTGACCTCAACGGCGGCGATATCACGATGAAGGGCGCGAAGCTGGCGGCCAGAGAGGATCTCGCCATCAACGCCACCCATAACATCACTATCGGCAGCGCCCGAAGCAGCCATGCCGGCAGCTATGAGGTGATATCCGGTTCGCTGGGGGGGCGTGCGGCGGGCGATCGTGAAGAGGCAGGCTCACGCCTGGCGACGGTCAGCGGGGAGTGGCAGCAGGCGCTGGGCAGCAGTATCACCTCCAACGGCAGGCTCAGCATCAACGCCGACAACGATCTGACGGTTAAGGGCAGCCAGCTCGCTGCCGGCGGGCAACTGAAGGCCAGCGCCGGGGGCAATATGAACCTGCTGGCAGAGGAGGTCAGCAGCTCCAGCCTGCTCAACGCCGCGAGCGGCAATACGCGGGTCAGCAACCAGTATGATGAGACCCGCCAGCAGCTCAGCAGCATCAGCGGTGCGGGCGGTGTGGATCTGCAGGCAGGTAATACATTCCGGGCGGAGGGCGCACAGGTTGACAGCACTTCAGGCAGCGTCAGCGTTACGGCAAACCAGGTCAGCATTGGCGAAGTACATATCACCTCGTCAATTGCGGACGCTGAAAGTACCCGGCAGGGCAAAACGAAGGCCAGCCGCACGCTGGAAGCCCACCGCGATGGCGTGACTGGCAGCACCTTCAGCGGCCAGGAGGGGGTGCTGCTTAACGCGACCTCGGGCGATGTCACCCTGACGGCCAGCACCCTGCACAGTGAAAGTGGCGAGGTGGCGGTGTCGGCGAAGCGGGACGTAATCCTGAATACCGCGACCGAACGTGAAGAGCAGTCCAGCGACGTCCGGAGTACGAAGAAGGGCTTCCTGAACAAAAAAACCACTCATATTGCGCAGGAGGATCGCGTCACTCGGGAGCAGGGATCTACCCTCAGCGGAAACAGGGTAACCGTTACTGCCGGACATGATGTCAGGGTCAGCGGCTCGGCCGTCGTGGGTGATGACGATGTTAACATCCGCGCGGGCAACCGGGTTGATATCAGCGCCGCCACCGAAACCGACGCTCATTACCTGCTGGAGGAGAAGAAAAAAAGCGGGCTGTCTGGCACCGGTGGCATTGGTTTCAGCATCGGCAAACAGTCCAGCCGTCATGAGATTGACGAGAAGGGCACCACCCAGAGCCAGAGCGTCAGCACCATTGGCAGCCGCGATGGCAGCCTGAACATTACGGCTAACGATGCGGTGCATGTCGCGGGTGCGGATCTGGTGGCCGGTAAGAATATGACGCTGAGCGGCAGCAGCGTCACCGTCGATCCGGGACATGACCAGCGTACCCGTGATGAACGCTTTGAACAGAAAAGCAGCGGCCTGACCCTTGCGCTCTCCGGCGCGGCGGGTGGGGCCATCAACACGGCCGTCACCGCCGCGCAGGCCGCCCGTAAGGAGAGCGACAGCCGCCTGGCCGGATTGCAGGCAACCAAAACCGGGCTTGCCGCGGTGCAGGCGCAACAGGCGATGGAGATGGACAGCGCGAAAACCGGCGCGGCTGATGCACGCAATCAGGCTGCCGGGCTAAAACCTGGCGACGAAGGATTTGAAAAAGGCGCCACCGATACGATCGGCATCAGCGCCTCTCTCGGCAGCCAGTCGTCGAAAAGCGAAAGTCACAGCGACAGCAGCCGCGCGCAGGGCAGCACCCTCAGCGCCGGTGGCAATATCAGCATCACGGCCACCGGGCAGGGGAACGCGGGTGCCAGCGATAACGGCAATATCAGCATCAACGGCAGCCAGGTTGACGCCGGTGGCGATGTGGCGCTGAACGCGAAAAATGATATCAACCTCACTTCCGCGCAAAACCGCGAACAGAGTGAAGGGAAAAACAGCAGCAGGGGCGGCAGCCTTGGCGTGGGGGTCACCGCCGGCTCCGGCGGGGCCGGGTTCAACGTCTCGGCGAACGTAAATGCCGGTAAAGGCAGCGAACACGGCAACGGCCTGACCCATACTGAGACCACCGTTAGCGCGGGCAATAATCTGGTTATCATCAGCGGCGGCGACACGACGCTGAAGGGGGCGCAGGCCAGCGGGAAAGCGATTGTGGCTGACGCTGGCGGCAACCTGACCATTGCTTCAGAGCAGGACGGCGACCGCTACGACAGCAGGCAGCAGAACGCCAGCGCGGGAGCCGGTTATACCCTGGGCGCGGGCGTCGCATCGGGCAGCGTCAGCGCCAGCCGCGATAAAATCCACAGCAACTACGACTCGGTGCGGGAGCAGAGCGGGCTGTTTGCCGGTGAAGGCGGCTTTAACGTTAACGTCGGTAAGCATACGCAGCTGGACGGCTCCGTCATCAGCTCCACCGCCACGGCGGATACAAACAGCCTGACCACCGGCACGCTGGGCTGGAGCGATATCCACAACAGGGCCGACGTGAAGTCGCAACATCAGGGCGTGGGCCTGAGCAGCGGCGGCAGCATCGGCAGCCAGTTTGGCGGCAATATGGAAAACGCGCTGCTGGCAGGGGTAAACCACAAAGAGAGCGCGGAAGGGACCACCAAAGCGGCGGTGAGTGCGGGCAGTATCACCATCCGCGACGGGAACGCCCAGAAGCAGGATGTTTCTCAGCTGAGCCGTGACGTTGAGGGTGCTAACGGCAGCATCGGGCCGATATTTAACAAGGAGAAGGAGCAGAAGCGGCTACAGCAGGCGCAGCTTATTGCGGAGATAGGTAGCCAGGCGGCGGATATCGCCAGAACTCAGGGTGAAATCAACGGCCTGCGGGCGGAAACCGACCCGGCGAAACTGGCGGAGGCGCGGGCGGAGCTGGAGTCGAAGGGCAAACCGTTCAGCGAATCAGACGTGCTGAAGCAGGCGCACAGCAACGCGCAGGCGCGGTGGGGCACCGGCAGCGCGATCCAGCAGGGTATCCAGGCGGCGACGGCGGCGGTGCAGGGCCTGGCGGGCGGC
>NZ_JRZZ01000010.1:0-22687 GCF_002865965.1 Erwinia sp. B116 | reverse complement strand
CAGACGGTCAGCACGCTGGGTACGCTGGCGGCGGGGCTTGCTGGCGGCATCGCGGGCGGCAGCACGGCGGATGCGGTTGCTGGGGCGCAGGCGGGGAAAAATTCGGTTGAGAATAACTCGCTGTCGGGGGACCAGGCCCGTGAAACAGTAAAACAGGCTGCCGAATCCCTGAAGGAGCAGGTCAGGGATAAGCTTGGAAACAGCACAACCTCGTCCATCGCAAACAGTATCATCACTGCCCTTGCTGACAGCGGCGATGCCGCCTTAGGTTCAGCTGATTACGTTGCGGATGCAGCAATGGCGCTGGCTTCCTGTGCAGCCGGAGACAGCTACTGCAGCCAGGCGCTCAGCGATCTGTCCGGTAAGAACCAGGCGGTGGCAGACAGCGTTAAAGCGCTGATGAGCAGCGATACCTGGTCGGCAGTAAAAGACACGGTAGTTCAGGCGTCTGAAGGAAACCAGGCGGCGCTGGAAGCCACGGGTGGAATGCTGGCCGGGATAATCCTGCCGGGCAAGAAAGTACCTGGTGCTCTGAAAACTGTTGATCCGACGATTAAAATTGCGACAGGTGTAACTGTTGGTGAGTTTGAGGCAAGCCTGTTTAAATTAGTGCCGGGAGAACGAGTTGCTGTGGTAAAACAAACCGCTGCTAGAGTTGTCGCAGAGCAGGGAATGATTAAGGATAACAAGTTAACTAAAATGAATAATCGTGATGTTTACCGAGGCACAGATGGTAATTTATATGCTCTCGATACTCAGCATGGTCGTTTTGAAGTTGTTAGCCCTCAAGGTAAACATATCAAAGAAATTAACTTTGCCATGAAGGAAATACCTGATAGTAAGGACAAATCTGGTGGGCACAATTTGAGGGTTAAGTGATGGAATGCATCAGAAAATTGATTAATTATCCAGAAAAGTCAATACGAAGAGGGCGGGTTTTTAGATTGCCGGCAGTATGGCCATACGAAAGTGTCGTAGATTTTATGGTAATAGATTTGGCTCATACGCATGGATTGGTTGTCTCATCAGGATTTAAAGCTGGTTCAATGCTGGTTGAATTACCGCTGGAAAGCGCCTCTACAGAAGGACATGCTTTAAGCACAGAATGGATAATTAATAATTGGTCGAAGTGGATTTATCCAGAATGTAACGTTGAGGATGTTTACATTCTTGATGAATATGTAGCTACGCCCATTGCATAAAAAATGATCCCGGCCACCGAGCCGGGATTTTACTTTACAACCAGCCAGTTACCGCTGTTCCACCCGCTTCTGTCCCCCCGCAATCACCTGAATAAACTCGGTAATCTGCCGCTGCCTGCGGGCTGAAAGCTTCCCGCAGGCACGGCGCAGGGTGCTCAGCACTTCCGGCTCCTGGTCCGGCTGTGGCTCCTGCGCGGTCAGGATCAGGCAGCCGGGCGAGACCCGGACGTAAACCTGCGTGCCGGTCTCAAACCCCGCCTCCCTCAGCCAGCGCCCCGCAGGGTGATAGCCGGCAGCGGCTCAGACGTTGCCGCATCGCGGATATAGCTCAGGGTGCAGACTATTGCGGTTGAAGCATGAAACTAATATCCACTTAAATACAATATAATCAGCACATTACTACCTCAGTCAGATTTCAACATCCGGTATCATCATGCTCCGATAACCCTTGAGCCAGCCGGGTTAAAGATAAATCCGACAAGGCACAACCTGCATTCCACTCATATAGCGTTCTTCTTAAAACGGGAGCGATGGCGGTAGCGTACTTATCTTCCTTCTGTTTCATTGAAATTATCTGAATAAAATCAGCATGATATCGATGCTCGCGCGCCGAAATCATCCCGCAGGCCCGGCGCAGGGTGTTCAGACGCAACCGGCGGAGCAGAATCGAACCCGGGATGATGTTGAACTGTGAAATACTATCAGTTATTAACTGCGCTCGGTCAATGTGGCACGAAGATGTGAGGTTAAAGGAAAATAATGAAAAACATCACTGAACTCTGCGCTTCCGTGACCGAAAGTGCTTATGGATTATCGATGGGGACGATATGGCAACATATCTGCGTTGAATGCGTTGAATGCGTTGAATTGCCTGATAATTACCTGTTCAGAAAACACGCGTTTTTCGTGCTGCTAACCGCGTTGCTCAGTACCGGGAAAATAAAGCTAGCCGCGGAAGGCGTATTTTTGCCCGGCTCCGTTGAGCAGCAAATCACACTAATACAGCAGGCCTGGCCGCCGTATCCCTCTGTAGACGAAGACGACGAACTGGATCACGTCGGCATGTGGTTTCTGGCTAAGTCACCTGCCGGGGTGGTCTGGTTAACCCCGGATGGCACAGAGATTTGGACTTAAATGAATCCCGCTCTTTGCCAGATAAAAGCGTCGCAGAGGGATTTAATCCGGGGGGTAAGCGTGCCCTGTAAGAGCCTGTTCGACGTCTTTAGCCGCAGGCATAATGACCTGGCGGGCTAAAAATATTTTAGCAATATTGTTATTTTCTGCATTAAAATTCTGGGGTGGGCTGTTTTAATCTCCTTTTCATCCCCCTCTGTTTCATGTGACTTTGTTAAATCCGCTTCGCTGACGTATTTATGGAACATAATTATCCTCCCTTTTAATTATTACTCTGTTAGCGATTAATTGACCGACCAATGCGGGCATAGGTATGCCTTACCCCGCGGATCGCGATACTGTATGCCAGAATGTTTTCTGGTAATGCCACCCCCATATAACCCGTGTCGCCAATATGATGCAGATCGGCTCCTGCCATTTTGCTCATCAGCGCTATCTGACGAATGGTGCTGATATCTGCCCCCTCCTGTGATGTACCAATCGCTGTCATTACCAGTGCGCCCTGGCTGTGCGCAGCGTCAACAAGCGATGCGACGCGCTGCTGGCTCATTCCGGGCACCGTACCCGGTGCCGGAAGTAAAGCAACATCAGCCCCCTGGGAGGCGAACCCGATCACGTCCTCTTCGTTGATAATGCGATCCCCGCTTTCCTGTACGATCCCCGCGCCGTGCATTTTTCCGGCGATGATAACAGCGCTTTCTTTAACCGCATCGCGAATATCTCTTACAGCCATTCCCAGAGCGTGATTGCTGACGCCATTATTGGGATTGCCGGTCAGCACCAGAAATTTCGCACCCATATCAACTAACTTACGCGCATTTTCTATTGTTGCGGCGCGTCCCGGTTTCATTTTCCAGATATTGTCATGAGCAACGGCAAACTCAGGATCAACCGCCTCAAGATTTACGCCAATGAGACGCCCCGTCAGGCGTTGTAGTTCACGCAGTATTTGCGGTGGTGCAATGTTTGCAGGAAGCCCGCGGATCTGAGGGTTTTCAACATCAAACATGTTAATCAGTAAGATATCCGCGCCTTGTGATGCAGCCAGTTCCGCATTTGTCACGTCGTTGAGCAGTGGCTGAGTTATTGCAATGGTTTCACTCACCATTACCCGGCCTTCACTGGCACGGATAGCATACAAAAGCGCTTTTTTATCCATCGACATATAATCAGAAGCACAGCAGTCCAGTAAGCGTTTGTTCGTCATGACAGTTTTACCTTATTGATTAACTAACGAGCGAATTTCATCAGCAATAGTTTCAGCCTGCGTCCCGACAATGACCTGTAGCCCCGTATTTCCACGTTTGACAATACCCATGGCACCCAGGTTTTTAAGCTCGTGCTCCTGAATATTTTCCATGCTGACTACCTCCAGCCGCAGGCGCGTAATGCAGGAGTCAATACGCGTTAAATTATTCCCCCCACCGAGCGCGGCGAGATAGGCCGCTGCACGGTGCGCCGAGGTAACAGGAGGCGAAAAAGACTTATCCGTTTCTTCTCTTCCCGGCGTGGCCAGATTGAAACGGCTTATAAAAAACCTGAACAAGAAATAATAGATCAGCGCCCACAGCATACCTATTGGCAATATCAACAAGGGGCGTGAAGAAAGCCCAAAGGACAGCACATAGTCAATCAGGCCAGCAGAGAAGGTAAATCCCATTTTGATGCCAAGGGCCTGGCATACGGCCATAGCGACACCGGTCAGTAAGGCATGGATACCGTAGAGCACAGGGGACAGAAACAGAAAGGTGTATTCAACGGGCTCAGTTATGCCCGTCAGTAACGTTGTCAGTGCCAGCGAAAGAAACAGCCCTGCTACGGCAGAACGCGTTTTTTTCGGCGCGGCGTGATACATGGCCAGACATGCTGCTGGCAGCGCGAACATAAATACCGGGAAAAACCCCGTCATAAATGCCCCCGCTGACGGGTCGCCTGAAAAGAACCGGTGAATATCGCCGGTAATAACAGTTCCATCGGCAGTGGTATATGAACCAAACACAAACCAGACCAGCGAATTGACGATATGGTGCAGGCCCACGACGCGGAAGATAACGTTCAGCATACCGTAGACAAACGGGCCAACCGGACCCGATGCGATCAGCCAGTTTCCCACCGCATTCACGCCGTGCTGCACCGGTGCCCATGCCCATCCCAGCGCAACGCCGATGACCAGGCAGCTTAATCCCGTAGCGATCGGAACAAAACGCTTACCGCCAAAAAAAGCCAGGAATTCCGGCAACCTGATATTACAGAAGCGGTTGTAGATAAATCCGGCTAACAGCCCGGTCAGAATACCGGCCAGCACCCCCATATTCAGCTCGGGATTGATAGCCTGCATGACGGAAGTCAGAACCAGATAGCCAATGGTGCCCGCCAGGCTGGCAGCGCAGTGGTTATCTTTTGCCAGCCCACCGCTGATACCCATGGAAAACAGCAGCGGAAGGTTGTCAAACAGCGTTTGTCCGGCTTTGGTGATAAAACTGATATCCAGAACATCAGGTTGCCCCAGGCGTAACAGCAACCCGGCTATCGGTAAAACGGCAATAGGTAGCATCAGAGCCTTACCCAGCCGTTGCATCATGAGAAAGACGTTTCCCTGCATAAAGTCACCTCAAAAGTACCCGTACAGATTATAAAAAATCGATATGTACCATTAATGAACCTTTGATAGACCTTTCATAAGCAATCGATGTTGTTTATGAATATGGATGATAATTTGTGGTGCGGATCACGCTCAGCGGGTTGCAATATCATTCTGATGATGACAATCCCGCGTTACTGGATAACAATTGGTTCACTCATTCTGAACCAGTCAGGATATCCACGAAGACCTATGAGCACATCCTCACCAACTGAATTCCACCTTGATGAATCCAGCAGGCTGCCGCTGTATTTACAACTGGTGAATTGCATAAAAACTGCAATTAGCGAAGGTCGCTTACGTGCAGGCGATGTCCTGCCGTCAGAGCGGACGCTGGTAGAGATGCTGCAGGTTGCGCGTGGCACGGTTCGTAAGGCCCTGTTACAGCTGCTGGAAGAGGGCATTCTCTTACGCAATCAGGGAGTGGGAACATTTATTGCGCCGCATGTGCGCCAGTCACTGCCGTTTCTGGAGAGCTTCAGTGAAATGGCTGCGGCCAGCGGCGGCACGGCGCAAAGTGATCTGATGGGGTATCTGCGGCGGCCATGCTCGCCGGATGAGCGACATGTCTTGCAAATGGCAGAGGGCAATGACGAAATAGTGGAACTGACCCGACTCAGAAAGGTTAACGGCATTGCCGTTTCCCTCCAGCTGGCGATTCTTCCGGCGCATTTGCTGGATAACGTCGGGGAGCTGGGTGAGTCTTTGTACCGGCACCTGGAAAAGAAAGGTGCCCGGGTACTGCGGGCAACCCAGAACTTTAGCGCAGCGATGACGGACGCTAAGCTGGCATACTACCTTGGCACCGACGAGAATGAGCCCGTGTTACTGGTGACCCGGACGGGCTTTACACATAACGACCGGCCGGTTGAACATACCCGAACCTGGTGTCTTAACAATTACTGTGATTTTACGATTGAGCTGCATTGTAAAAATGAATGAAGACAATAATCAGTTTTAAAGCCTGATGAGATGGGCTCTTCATGCTCCTCAAATGCTGCGGGAGGAGAATGAGTCAGCCAGGAAACGTCCTGCTGAAACCGGTTGCCAGCCACACCCGCTGTTCACTGGGTTTTTTACGTGATGGTGGAGTGTAAGGCTGCACCGGCACTCATTACTGCCAGCCATCCCATCTTCGCCGATTTTTCCGTAAAGCCCACTGCGGCACTTGTCTGCCCACCCCGCCGGCACTATCCTCGCCTCAGCCATAAATGCCAACGCTTACCCGTTGCTTTACGGTTAGCGGGTGGCCGGTTCTGTCACACCTTCCGCCCGCGCTTTCTAATGCCATCCCTCCCTGCGCTGAACGTCTCGATTGTGCATCCTGGTCAGTGCCGGAATCCCTCTCAGCCCTCGCGTATCGTCCACCCGTTCATTCCGAGCCCTGACCAGGGTTTACTTAGCGTTAATCAGGCCGGCGGCTGGCCGCCGTTCTGCACCAGCCCCCCTTTACGCCGCCGCCCGATCCTGCGGCAGCGGGATATCGGCGCTGATGCGTTCGCCGTCCTCGGCGAACACCATGCACTGGTGCGGATGGAACGAGGTCTGCAGCGTCTGGTAAGGGCGGAAATGCACGTCGCCCGGAAGCAGCAGCTTAAAGCCGTCCTGGCCGTGGCTCTGACCAAACAGGAAGGTGTTATTCCCCAGACGCTCAACCACCTCGCAGTGGAACTCCAGCTGCAGCGGCGCGTCGCTGTTGATGCACAGATGCTCGGGGCGGATGCCTAAGGTCAGTTCGTCGCCGGGCCGCAGCTGGCGCAGCGGAGCGGGCAGGTTCAGGGTGCGTGCGCCGCCGCCGATGCTGACCACCAGCCCGGCCGCGCTGCACTCTTCCACCAGCGCGGGCAGGAAGTTCATCTTTGGTGAACCGATAAAGCCGGCGACAAAACGGTTGACCGGGTTGTAGTAGAGCGCCATCGGCGAACCGGCCTGTTCTATCTTGCCGTAGTTCATCACCACGATCTTATCGGCCAGCGTCATCGCTTCGACCTGGTCGTGGGTGACATACACCATCGTGGTCTTCAGCTCCTGATGCAGTTTAGCGATATGCAGGCGCATCTCCACGCGCAGCTCGGCGTCGAGGTTCGACAGCGGCTCATCGAACATAAATACCCGCGGATTGCGTACGATCGCCCGGCCAATCGCCACGCGCTGGCGCTGGCCGCCGGAGAGCTGTTTAGGCTTGCGGTCCAGCAGGTGCGAGAGCTGCAGGGTTTTCGCCACCATCTCCACCTGGTGACGGATGCGATCCTTCGGCACGCCGTTGACCTTCAGGCCATAGCCCATATTCTCCGCCACCGTCATGTGCGGGTAGAGCGCGTAGGACTGAAACACCATCGCCACGCCGCGATGGGCAGGGGCCACGTCGTTGACCACTTCATCGCCGATCAGGATCTCACCGTCGCTGACCTCCTCCAGTCCGGCAATCAGCCGCAGCAGGGTGGATTTACCGCAGCCGGAAGGGCCGACGAAGACGGCAAACTCACCCGCCTCGATATCCAGTTGAATATTTTTGAGCGTTTCGGTTTTGTCAAAGCGCTTGCTGACGTTTCTCAGTCTGATACCGGACATGCGGACCTCATCGGAAGGAAGAATAACGGTAAAATGTATTACGTGTAACAAGTTGGCGTTTGATGCCGCCAGCCTTGTACTGCCTGAGTTGACTATAACTCCCTGATGTTATGCCCCCTACCGGTGATTTCGATTTCTGTAATACCGATCACATATTAGCGCAGCAGGGCTGGAGCCGGGGCGCGGTTGCAGGTAGTTTGTAACACGACATAACCTGAAGTCCGACGCCCTACAGATAGTTCACATCGCGACTTTACAGGCTTAAGCGCCAAAAATTACGCCGCTAAATAACTAAAAATGTCATACCTTCACATGAGGTTAGCAATGAAAATGAAAACCCGTCTCTCGCTGCTGCTGTCAGCGCTGGTATTAAGTCACTCGGCGCTGGCCGCGCAGCAGTTGACCGTCTGGGAAGATATTAAGAAGTCGGCCGGCATCAAAACGGCGGTCGCCGACTTTGAGAAGCAGTTTGGCGTGCAGGTAAAGGTGCAGGAGACGCCGTTTGCCCAGCAGATTGAGAAGCTGCGGCTGGATGGCCCGGCCGGCATCGGCCCGGACGTGCTGGTGATCCCCAACGATCAGCTGGGCAGCGCGGTGGTGCAGGGGCTGCTGACGCCGCTGACGCTGGATGCCGCGCACCAGGCGGCGTATACGCCGTCGGCGATGGCGGCCTTCAGCCTGAATAACCAGGCCTACGGCGTGCCGAAGGCGGTTGAGACGCTGGTGCTGATTTATAACAAAGACCTGCTGCCGTCGCCGCTGAAAACGCTGGAAGAGTACCGCCTGTTCTCGCAGAAGCAGCGCGAAGCGAAGCAGTACGGCCTGCTGGCCAAGTTTGACCAGATTTATTACAGCTGGGGCGCGATTGCGCCGATGGGCGGTTATATCTTCGGCAAAGACGGTAAAGGCGGGCTGAACACGCTGGACATCGGCCTGAACACCCCCGGCAGCGTAGAGGCGGTGACCTACCTGAAGCGCTTCTTCAGCGAAGGGCTGCTGCCGGGCGGCATCATCGGCGATAACGGCCTGAACGCCATCGACTCGCTGTTCACCGAGAAGAAAGCGGCGGCGGTGATTAACGGCCCGTGGGCGTTCCAGCCTTACCAGGCCGCCGGTATCAACTACGGCGTTGCGCCGCTGCCCGATCTGCCGAACGGTAAGCCGATGAGCTCGTTCCTCGGCGTGAAGGGCTACGTGGTTTCCACCTGGAGCAAGGACAAAGCGCTGGCGGAGAAGTTCATCAACTTCATCAACCAGCCGCAGTACGTCAAGCTGCGTTATCAGCAGACCCAGGAGATCCCGCCGCTGGTGGCGCTGATGGATGACCCGATCATCAAAGACGATGAGAAGGCCAGTGCGGTCGCCCTGCAGGCAGCGCGCGCGTCGGCGATGCCGGGCGTGCCGGAAATGCAGGAAGTGTGGGGCCCGGCCAACGCCGCGCTGGAGCTGAGCGTCTCCGGCAAGCAGGAGCCGAAAGCCGCGCTGGATAACGCCGTGAAGCAGATCCATATGCAGATCGAAGCGATGCAGGCCAGCAACCAGTAATCTCGCCGCGCGGCGGATCTAACCAGGAAGGATGAAGGTGTGACGATGTCTCCCAGTGAACCACTGATGCTTAATAAACCCTCGCGGCAGCACGCGATAACCGGCGTACTGCTGGCGCTGCTGCCCGGCTTCGGCCAGTTCTACCACCGGCAGTGGGCCAAAGGGCTGTGCTTTTTGATCCTGCTGGTCAGCTTTGCCGGGGTGTTTCACGATTTTCTGCAGCAGGGGCTGTGGGGGCTGGTGACGCTGGGTGAAACCGTGCCGCGCGATAACTCGATCTTCCTGCTGGCGGAGGGGATCATCAGCGTGCTGGTGATCGCCTTTGGCCTGGCGCTGTGGGGGCTGTCGCTGCGCGATGCCTGGCTGAACGGCCAGCGCCGCGACGCCGGCCAGCAGCTGCACAGCGTGCGTAAGCAGTATCAGATCCTGCTGCGCGAGGGCTTTCCCTACCTGATGATCACCCCCGGCTTTATCCTGCTGGTGTTTGTGGTGGTGTTCCCAATCCTGTTCGGTTTCGCCATCGCCTTCACCAACTACAACCTCTACCACACGCCGCCGGCCAAACTGGTGGACTGGGTGGGGCTGAAGAACTTTATCAACATCTTTACCCTGTCGATCTGGCGTTCGACCTTCTTCGACGTGCTGCAGTGGACGGTGGTGTGGACGCTGCTGGCGACCACGCTGCAGTGCGCGGTCGGGGTGATGCTGGCGATCCTCGTTAACCAGAAAGATCTGCCGTTTAAGGCGCTGATCCGCACCATCTTTATCCTGCCGTGGGCGGTGCCGGGCTTTGTGACCATCCTGGTGTTTGCCGGCATGTTTAACGACAGCTTTGGCGTGATCAACAACGCCATCCTCGACTTCTTTGGCATTGCGCCTAAGCCGTGGATGACCGACCCGTTCTGGAGCAAAACCGCGCTGATCATGATGCAGACCTGGCTGGGCTTCCCGTTTGTGTTTGCCATGACCACCGGCGTGCTGCAGGCGATCCCGGATGACCTGTACGAGGCGGCGAAGATGGACGGGGCCAGCGGCTGGACGCGGCTGAAAACCATCACGCTGCCGCTGGTGATGACCGCCATCGCGCCGATCATCATCACCCAGTACACCTTCAACTTTAACAACTTCAACATTATTTACCTGTTTAACAACGGCGGCCCGGCGGTGGCCGGATCCAACGCCGGCGGCACCGATATTCTCGTGTCGTGGATCTACAAGCTGACCATGTCGTCGTCGCAGTACGCGATTGCCGCCACCATCACCATCCTGCTGTCGATCTTCGTGGTGGGCGTGGCGCTGTGGCAGTTCCGCGCCACCAGTTCGTTTAAACAGGAAAGGGAGTAAGGGCATCGTGAAGGCTAAGTCAGTCAGTATCAAACGCGAAAAATGGGTGCGCCTGTCGCTCACCTGGCTGGTGGTGTTGCTGGTGTCGACCATCATCATCTACCCGCTGGTGTGGACGGTCGGTGCGTCGCTGAACGCCGGTAACAGCCTGCTCAGCAGCTCGATTATTCCGGAGAACGCCTCGTTACAGCACTACCGTAACCTGTTTAACGGCCAGGTGCCGTACCTCACCTGGTACTGGAACTCGATGAAAATCAGCTTCTTTACCATGGTGCTGACGCTTATCAGCGTCAGCTGTACCGCCTACGCCTTTTCGCGCTTTCGCTTTAAGGGGCGGCAGAACGGGCTGATGCTGTTCCTGCTGCTGCAGATGATCCCGCAGTTCTCGGCGCTGATCGCCATCTTCGTGCTGTCGCAGCTGCTGGGGCTGATTAACAGCCACCTGGCGCTGGTGCTGATCTACGTCGGCGGCATGATCCCGATGAACACTTATCTGATGAAGGGCTATCTCGACGCCATTCCGAAAGATCTCGACGAGTCGGCGCGGATGGATGGCGCGGGCAACTTCCGCATCTTTATCGAAATCATTATGCCGCTGTCGAAGCCGATTCTGGCGGTGGTGGCGCTGTTCTCGTTCACCGGCCCGCTGGGGGATTTTATTCTCTCCAGCACCATTCTGCGCAGCCCGGAGCAGTTCACCCTGCCGATCGGCCTGTATAACCTGGTGTCGCAGAAGATGGGGGCCAGCTATACCACCTACGCGGCGGGCGCGGTGCTGATTGCCGTACCGGTCGCCATTCTTTACCTGGCACTGCAAAAATACTTCGTTTCCGGCCTGACTTCAGGCAGTACAAAGGGATAAACCATGAAACCAACCTCGCTGTTTCTCGCCCTGGCGCTGGCCTGGGCGACGCCGCTGCTCGCCGCCGGCCAGCCGGTAATTGCCCCGATCGGCCCGGTGCCGGCGGACTTTGTTAAAGGCGCAGATATCTCCACGCTGGCCGAGCTGGAGAAGCAGGGCGCAAAATTCTACAACGAAGGCAACCAGTTACAGGACCCGATCGCCATCCTCAAGGCCAACGGTATCAACACCGTGCGCCTGCGTCTTTGGGTCGATCCTTATGATGCGTCAGGCCACGGCTACGGCGGCGGCACTAACGATCTGGCCACCACCCTGGCGCTGGCCAAACGCGCCAAAGCGGCGGGCATGCACCTGCTGCTCGACTTCCACTACAGCGACTTCTGGACCGATCCGGGCAAGCAGTTTAAGCCAAAGGCGTGGGAAAAACTGAGCTTCCCGCAGCTGGAAACGCGCATTCACGACTATACCCGCGACACCATCGCCCGCTTTAAGGCCGAGGGCGTGCTGCCGGAGATGGTGCAGATCGGCAACGAGCTTAACGGCGGCATGCTGTGGCCGGAGGGTAAAAGCTGGGGGCAGAACGGCGGCGAGTTTGACCGGCTGGCCGGGCTGCTGAAGGCGGCGATTGGCGGCCTGCGCGAGAACCTCAGCGATCCTGCGCAGGTAAAAATCATGCTGCACCTGGCGGAGGGCACCAAAAATGACACCTTCCGCTGGTGGTTCGACGAGATCACCCGTCGTCAGGTGCCGTTCGACGTGATCGGCCTGTCGATGTACACCTACTGGAACGGCCCGATTAGCGCGCTGAAGGCCAATATGGATGACATCAGCCAGCGCTATAACAAGGACGTGATGGTGGTGGAAGCCGCCTACGCGTACACGCTGGAGAACTGCGACAGCGCGGAGAACAGCTTCCAGGCGAAGGAGGAGAAAGACGGCGGCTACCCGGCCAGCGTCACCGGGCAGGCCGACTACCTGCGTGACCTGATGAAGGCGGTGCTGGCGGTGCCCGGCCACCGTGGTAAAGGGGTGGTCTACTGGGAGCCGACGTGGATCCCGGCCGCCGGTAACACCTGGGCCACGCCGGAAGGCATGAAGTATATCCACGACGAGTGGAAGCAGGGCAACGCGCGCGAAAACCAGGCGCTGTTCGACTGCCGCGGCAAAGTGCTGCCCTCGATCAACGTTTTCCATTAATTCGCCGGCCTGCGGGCCGGTGCTTTTCTCTATTTAAGGAATCACCATGCGTAAATTTCCACCGCTGCTGCCAGGGGTGAACGGCCTGCTGCACGGCGCGGACTACAATCCGGAGCAGTGGCAGCACCAGCCGGGCATTATCGACGAAGATATGGCGATGATGCGCCAGGCCAGCTGTAACGTAATGTCGGTCGGCATCTTCAGCTGGGCCAAGCTGGAGCCGGAAGAGGGGCGCTATGATTTCGCCTGGCTGGACCAGGTGCTCGACAAGCTGCACGAAAACGGTATCTCCGCCTTCCTCGCCACGCCGAGCGGCGCGCGCCCGGCGTGGATGTCGCAGAAATACCCTGAAGTGCTGCGCGTGGGGCGCGACCGGGTGCCCGCGCTGCACGGCGGCCGCCACAACCACTGCATGACCTCGCCGGTTTACCGCGATAAGGTGCAGCAGATGAACCGTCAGCTGGCGGAGCGCTATGCTCACCATCCGGCGGTAATCGGCTGGCATATCTCTAACGAATACGGCGGCGAGTGCCACTGCGATCGTTGCCAGCAGGCGTTTCGCGGCTGGCTGCAGCGGCGCTATGAGACGCTGGAGCAGCTGAACCTCGCCTGGTGGAGCGACTTCTGGAGCCACACCTACGGCGACTGGTCGCAGGTGGTGTCGCCCGCGCCGCAGGGCGAAGCCTCGATCCACGGCCTGAACCTTGACTGGCGGCGCTTTATGACCGACCAGGTGACCGACTTCTGCACCCAGGAAATCAAGCCGCTGAAGGCGGTTAACCCGCAGCTGCCGGCCACCACCAACTTTATGGAGTACTTCTACGACTACGACTACTGGAAGCTGGCGCAGCCGCTCGACTTTATCAGCTGGGACAGCTACCCAATGTGGCACAACCAGCAGGATGAGACCGGGCTGGCCTGCTACACCGCCATGTATCACGACCTGATGCGCACCCTGAAGCAGGGGCAGCCGTTCGTGCTGATGGAGTCGACCCCCAGCGCCACCAACTGGCAGCCTACCAGCAAGCTGAAGAAGCCGGGGATGCATATTCTCTCCTCACTGCAGGCGGTGGCGCACGGCGCGGATGCGGTGCAGTACTTCCAGTGGCGCAAGAGCCGCGGCTCGGTCGAGAAGTTTCACGGCGCGGTGGTCGATCACGTCGGCCACCTCGATACCCGCACCGGCCGCGAAGTGAGCGAGCTGGGCCGCATGCTGGCGGCGATGTCGCCGGTGCAGGGCAGCCGGGTTGCGGCGAAGGTGGCGATTATCTTCGACTGGGAGAGCCGCTGGGCGATGGATAACGCGCAGGGCCCGCGCAATCTCGGCCTGCACTATGAGCGTACCGTTAACGAACACTACCGCACCTTCTGGGAGCAGGGCGTGGCGGTGGATATCATCAACGCCGACGTCGATCTCACCCCTTACCAGCTGGTGATCGCGCCGATGCTGTATATGGTGCGTGACGGCTTCGCCGGACGGGTGGAGCGGCACCTGCGCGACGGCGGGCACTTTGTCGCCAGCTACTGGAGCGGCATCGTCAACGAAAGCGACCTCTGCCACCTCGGCGGCTTCCCCGGCCCGCTGCGGCCGTTGCTCGGCGTCTGGGCGGAGGAGATCGACAGCCTGACCGACGATGAGTCCAACGCCGTGCAGGGCGTGGAGGGCAATGCGCTGGGGCTGAAAGGCCCGTATCAGGCGCGCGAGCTGTGCGAGCATATTCACCTGGAGGGCGCAACGGCGCTGGCCAGCTATCAGAGTGACTTCTACGCCGGGCAGCCGGCCGTCACGGTGAACAACGTCGGGCAGGGCAAAGCCTGGTATATCGCCTCACGCAACGATCTGGCCTTCCACCGCGACTTCTGCGGTGCGCTGATTCAGCAGCTGGCGCTGCCGCGCGCGCTGGAGGCAGAGCTGCCAGCGGGCGTGGTGGCCGCGCGGCGCACCGACGGTGAGCAGGCGTTTATCTTCCTGCAGAACTACACCGGCCAGCCGCAGACGCTGACCCTGCCAGCCGGGGTCAGCGATCTCACCGACGGTACGCCGCTGGCCGGTCAGCTGACGCTGGATGCATGGGGCTGCCGCGTGCTGCGTGGGCCGCGGCCAGGCTGAACCGACAGCACTCATCTGTACACGCGTCCCGCCCTGCGGGCGCGCTAATCGCGGGCTTCGGCCCGTTTTTTTATGGTGATAAGAGGGGATAAACATGAGCCTGAAAGCATTTAAGCACTACTTCAGCCGCCAGGGCGCAGCGAAGGAGATCGGCACCACGGACGCCGCCGCAGAGGCGACTGACCCGGCCGACGGCGTGCTGCTGGACCGGTTAATGCGTGACTTCGGCGGGCGGGACAACATCGTGCAGGTGGACGCCTGCCTGACCCGGCTGCGCGTTACGGTGAAGTCGCTGGCGGCGGTGGATGCCGCCGGCCTGCAGCAGGCGGGGGCGATCGGCGTGGTGATCCTCGGCCATGAGGTGCACGCCATCTTCGGCACCCGCTCGGACAGCCTGCGCCAGCTGCTGGAGGCGCGCTTCTTCAGCCCGCGCTAAAAAAAAGGATAACCGGTAACGGTTATCCCAATTCACAGCCAGGTGCTTGCAGTCACAGGAAAAAACGACCGGAGAGGAGCAGGGCGAACGGCGGCGGTAGCCTGTGCCGGCGTTCGCCTGAGAAATGCTGAGTACTCTGCCGCCCGCACGGTGGCGGGCAGCAACAGGTGGAGGCGTCAGGCCGCGATTACCACCACGCCTCAACCTGCACGCCGAAGTTCCAGGTGTTGCTGGCGGTGCCGTCCTGGAAACTGTGGCCCTGTTCAGAGTCGTTCAGGTAGGAGGCAAACACGCGCAGCTCGGGGCGCGACATAAATTCCGGACCGGCCGCCAGGCCCAGCGCGAGGGTGTATTTCTGCCCGGCCTGCTTATAGTCGCTGCCGTCTTTATTCTGGTCTTTCTGCCAGAAGCTGCCCGCCTCGCCGATACCGCGCACGTAGTCGGTAAACTGGTACTGCGCGCGGCCGACCAGCGACAGCAGGGTGCTCTTGTCGGTGTACGCGGTCAGATCGCTGGCGGCACCCCAGGTGATCACCTGATTCAGTGACAGCTTATCGGTGATCGGCAGCAGGCCGGTGTTGATCACCCGGTAACCGGTGGCGTCGCGGGTGTCGTTCCACATGTCGTACCAGCCGCCGCCCTGCGAGATGACGTTCTGCGCCAGCCCTTTATTGGCGTACTGCAGCACCAGCTTTTGATAGCCGCCCCACACGTCCTGGCTGATTTCGCCGGTGAGCATCACGCCGTTGTCGGCCTCGTACAGCCCGCCGTACTCTTTCTGCTTATTGGTCGGGTTAGGCATGGCGTAATCGACGCCAAACTCGGTCCAGGCACCGTTCCACGGCTTCCAGCCCGCGTAGCGCACGTCAAGGTAGTTGATGTTGACGTCGTTATCGCCGTCGGCGCGGTAGTCAACGTCGTTAGCATCGCCACGAATCCAGGCGACGGAGACGGCGCCCGGGCCAAGGGTATAGTTCTCAATACCGGCACCGGAGCCGGAGATATTCCAGTATTTGGTGTCGATGATATGCAGATCGTGGCGCTGGTAGTAGCGCTTACCGCCCCAGATCACCGCGTTCTTATCGCCGGGGATCAGCCCTTTGATCTGCAGGTTCAGCTGGCGCAGGCCAAACTCGGCGTCGTCGCCGAAGGTGGTTTCGTTATCGTTGGAGCCGTCAGAGAACATGCTGACCATGGTGTCGACGTAGAAGCTGACGTCATCCTTTTTGTACACTTCGCTGCCCAGCTCGATCTCACCGTAGGTGTCGTTCTCGTTGCCCAGGCGGCCGACCTTGTTTTTCTGAAACTGCTCCATACCGCCGTCACGCGAGACGCCGACGCCGCCGCGCAGGTAGCCGTGGAAGTCGATATTGTCGATCGCGGCGAAAACCGAAGGCGTAGCCAGTGCGGCGGCAAGTGCCACGGCAGTTGCGTGTAATCTAGTGTTCATGTCAGCCTCTTGTTATTTGTAATACGTTCACATAGTGGCGACAGTAAACGCCTGCTGACAAACATCCTGCAATTGCAATGTCAGAATTGTGTGATTTACTGCAAGTATTTTCCCTTAATTTGTAACGATCGGTGAGGCAGATCACCGATTTTGATATGTGAACGTCGTACTTATTTGTTATTCTGTTGCCATTGAGACTGAGTTGACCTGTCACTTGATGCGGCTGTGTTACAATTCGTCCATCTGCCATCAGGGATGCCAGCCATGAAATCGAAGAGTGCCACTTTAGAGGACGTCGCCCGCCACGCTGGCGTCTCCTATCAGACCGTTTCGCGCGTGCTGAACAAGTCCGCCAACGTCTCGGAAACCACGCGCAGCCGGGTGGAGAAGGCCATCGAGGCGCTGCGCTACGTGCCGAACCGGCTGGCGCAGCAGCTGGTGGGCAAGCAGAGCACCACCCTCGGGCTGGTGACCACCTCGCTGGCGCTGCACGCGCCGTCGCAGGTGGCCGCCGCGGTGAAACGCTACGCCAACGCCGCCGATTATCAGGTGCTGATCGCCATGATCGATGAGAACGTCAGTCAAAGCCTGCAGTCGGCGATTAACGAACTGAAGTCGCAGCTGGTGGATAAGGTGATCGTAAACGTCCCGCTGGAGACGGCGGACGCAGAGCACATCGTCGAGCAGAACCAGGATATCCTCTGCCTGTTCCTCGACGTCGACCCGTTCAGCTCGGTGTTCAACGTTTCGTTTAACCCGGCCGACGGCACCCGCGCCAGCGTGAAATATCTCTATGAGCAGGGGCACCGCGAGTTTGCCCTGCTGGCCGGGCCGCAGGAGTCGGTGTCCGCCCGGCTGCGGCTGAAGAGCTGGCAGGAAACGCTGGAAAGCTACCGGCTGCAGCCGGTCAGCGTGGTGCACGGCAACTGGGACGCGCAGAGCGGCTACAGCGGCGTGCTGCAGATGCTGCATGAGTCGTCGGGCTTCACCGCGCTGCTGGTGGGTAACGATCAGATGGCGCTCGGCGTGCTCAGCGCGCTGCACCAGCGCGGCGTGGCGGTGCCGGGGCAGATTTCGGTGATCGGCTACGACGATACTTATGAGAGCGCCTTCTTCCATCCGTCGCTGAGTACCGTGTCGCTGGATCTCGATCGTCAGGGAAAAGAGGCGGTGGAGCATATCCTGCAGGCCAGCGATGATGACGTCAGCCGCTCGTCATCGATCCTGCCGGCCCGGCTGGTGGTGCGCAATTCCAGCGGCGTGGCCGGTCAGGCGGAACGGGATTTACAGCAGATTGCCGAACAGCTGCGGGCGATTGCCAGCCGGCTGGGGTAATACGGGTAACATCAGGCTGCGGGGGAGGGGAACGTTAATCTGCGGATGATTTACTGAGAAAGGATAACATCGGTCCGGAAAACAGAGACGTAGGTGTACCATTTCCGGACCTGAAATCACCCCGAATGGGCAGGATGATCCTGTCAGAAGGCCGTCAGTGAAGGCCTGTCAGGGCCTGCAGTAAATACCTCGATTACAGCATCCTGACCAGCATCTGGTACTGGTTGTTGTTAAAGCTGAAGCCACCGGCGGAAGCCAGCCCGACCTTATTCAGATGAAAGTGCATCGAACGCGGGTTGATCTCATTAACAAAGGTCACCAGCACCTTGTACTTCTGTCTGAAGATCGCACAGTGCGCATCGATCATCGCCTCGGCCAGGCCCCGGCCGCGCCAGGCTGAATCGACGCAGATCGGGCCGTACTGATAGGAGTTATCGACGTTCAGCGTCAGCCCGCCAACCTGGTATTTATCCAGCTCGCCTGCCATATATTCAAACATCGGCTAGCGGCTGAGAAACTGCCATGAGCCGGCAATAATAAAACCCACC
The DNA here is from genome assembly GCF_002865965.1 of Erwinia sp. B116. Classification (NCBI taxonomy): domain Bacteria; kingdom Pseudomonadati; phylum Pseudomonadota; class Gammaproteobacteria; order Enterobacterales; family Erwiniaceae; genus Erwinia; species Erwinia sp. B116. The sequence goes on along the minus strand of NZ_JRZZ01000010.1, from coordinate 4,312 downwards.
ACCCTGCCGTCGGCGTCGCTGCTGACGATCACCCCGCGTTCGTCCGCTATCAGGCTGGCCAACTGCTCCGCGTTAATGTTGGTGGTGACAAAACCCTGATCGCGCTCGTGGTCACTGATGGTGTTGGTGTGGTATTTCGCCAGCAGGCTGAGCAGCGAAGGGATATCGCCGGAGGTGGCTTCCCTGACCTGAACGTTATTGACCGCGTTTGACATTGATCCTTCCTTGCAAGTAATTGACTGAAGTCACTCTGTTTTTCTGATGTGCATAACAGATTAGCGGGCGTGAATTTTAAACACAACTGGAAAATTACGGCGTCGCGCGTCAGCTATCTGCCGCCGTTGTGGGCAACATCAGCCCTTTTGCTGAGCGCGTTACCCAGCGGCATCGAACCCCTGATGCTGGCGGAGTTCTGTCGTCGTCAGGCTTTCGTTGTTTCACGCACGTCCTGCCGTCCGCGTTGGGTTCGCTATAGCGCAGTCGAGGTGTGAGTACCCTATTAGCTGAGAATACGCGACCGGCACACGTCCAGAATCTCATCTGCCAGAGGATCGTCATCCGGACAGGCGCGGGACAGTACCAGGGCACCAACCAGATGCGCGATGGTGTCGATCAGGTCGGCACGTGTCGCGCCATTTTCCGCTGCTAACAGGGCCAGCTGACGTTCAATCCCGGCGGCAAACGTCGCCTTAATGAGTCCGGGCTGGCGGGCGGTATCCGCGGCCAGCGCCGACATCACACAGCCGTTGCCCCGGCAGTCGCGGTGCTGCCGGGAGAGGTAAAATTCGACAAATTGCTCCCGGCTCACACCCTGTGTGCTCTCTGCGGATTGTGAAAACCCGCAGCTCATGGCTTCTGACACCAGGTCGGCCTTAGAGCCAAAGTGCTTGTAGAACCCGCCGTGCGTTAAACCGGCCGCCGACATCAGCTCTGCGACGCCGACACCGTCAAAGCCCCGTTCGCGAAACAACGCCGAGGCGGTTTCAACGATACGCTTACGGTTTTCCCGCACCTGCTCTTTTGACACCTTCATGGCTGTTACGACCCTCTTAAACAATGCAGGTCATAATTATACATTGATGATGACCATAATCAAACCGGTTGACTTTTTAGATGTCGATCATCATCATTAGGCTTGTGCCACCCCTTCTCTCCGGCAGACAGGGGGAGGTCAGCAAGTCGTTTTGCGCTGCCACGGTGCGCGATGACGTGCACAGGGCGTATCCTGTTTACTTATTACTCAAGAAGATCACTTATGACCAAACCTTCAGTTCTTATCACCGGCGCGTCGACGGGCATTGGTGCCGTCTACGCAGAACGCTTCGCACGCCGCGGCCACGACCTGGTTCTGGTCGCGCGTGACCAGGCCAGACTGGTAACGCTGGCCGGGCGTCTGCGACAGGAGAATGGTATTGCTGTGGATGTACTGCCTGCCGATCTGACGCAGTCGGCAGAGGTCGCGACCGTTGAAGCCCGCCTGCGTGACGATGCACGCATAGGTATTCTGATCAACAACGCCGGTATCGCGCAGTCGGGCAGCTTTATTGCGCAGACGACCGAGGCGACAGAGCGCCTTATCGCGCTGAACGTTACGGCCCTGACGCGGCTGGCCGCTGCGGTGGCCCCGCGGTTTGTGCAGGCGGGTGAAGGATCGATTGTCAATATCAGCTCCGTCGTCGGGCTCGCCCCGGAATTTGCCATGTCGGTATACGGCGCAACCAAGGCCTATGTTCTTTTCCTCTCCCAGGGTCTGGATCTGGAGCTCTCCTCCAGCGGTATTTACGTTCAGGCGGTACTTCCTGCCGGTACCTACACGGAAATCTGGCAGCGTGCGGGCATCGATATCAGCAACGCGTCCCAGATGATGGAAGTGGGAGAGTTGGTTGACGCCGCACTGGCTGGCTTCGATCGCCGTGAACGCGTCACTATTCCGCCTTTACACAATGCCGCACGCTGGGATGCTCTCGATACGGCGCGACAGGGGCTGCTGTCAGAGATCAGACAGGCGGAAGTCGCAGAGCGCTATAAAACCCGTTAAATCATAACGTATGGACGGTCTTCTCATCACGCAGAGGAGACCCTCACAACCTTAACAAAATGAATAATAAAACGATGAAAGCCTTTACCTTCAAACGCTATGGTAAATCCCCCGGGTTGGGATTCGAAGAGATCGCCTGTCCTGCCCCCGGTCCCGGGGAGATTCTGGTCAGGGTACATGCGGCAGGCCTGAATCCAATCGATAACATGATCCCAACCGGAATATTTAAGCCGGTGCTGCATTTTAAACTCTCTGCCACACTGGGAAGCGATCTGTCGGGTGTGGTGGTGGCCGTGGGGCGCCGCGTAACACGATTTGCGCCCGGCGACGAAATCTACGCCAGCACTTTCAATACGGGAACCGGCTCTCTGGCCGGATTTGCCGTGGTGCCTGAAAGTGCCGCTGCGTTAAAAGCGGCAAACCTGGATTTCGTGCAGGCGGCTGCGCTGCCGATGGTGGCCCTGACCTCCTGGCAGGCCTTAAACGAGCGCGCCGGGCTGCGCGCGGGTCAGAAGGTTTTCATCCCGGCAGGTTCGGGGGGGATTGGTAGCTTTGCGATACAACTGGCGAAGCACCTTGGCGCAACGGTGGCCACGACCACCAGCACCGGCAACGTCGGGTGGGTAACGCATCTTGGCGCTGACGAGGTGGTTGACTATAAAAAGGAGGCATTTGAAAACGTGCTGAGTGGCTATGATGTGGTGCTTGGCACGCTCAGGGGGGATGTGCTTGAAAAATCCACGCGGATCCTCAAGCCTGGCGGCAAAATTATTTCCCTTATCGGTCCGTTAGACGCCGCGTTTGCGCGGGAGCGTGGATTAAACGTCGTTTTACGGCTGGTCTTCGGGCTGATGAGCCGCAAAATAATGCGTTTAGCGAAACAACGCGGCCTGACGTATTCCTTTCTCTTTGTAGATCCTGATGGCGGGCAGCTCAGCCAAATCAGCAAACTGATCGAAGCGGAACAGATCATACCCGTGGTAGACAGGGTGTTTCCATTTACTGAAACTGAGGAGGCGTTGGCTTACCTTGCGGCAGGGCGTGCGAAGGGGAAAGTGGTGATTGAGATGCCGAAGTCATAACGTTCGCTGGAAAATGAACAAAAAAAAAACCGCACAAGGCGGTTTTTTTTATCACTTCACTTCGCTTATTGGCTCAGGCTTTAGCCTTCATCGCGACAAAAAGCGCCGGTGAGTGGCTGGTTATCAGAGCGCAACAACGTTGGCAGCTGATGGACCTTTAGCGCCGTTCTCGATAGAGAACTCCACTTTCTGGCCTTCGTCCAGGGTTTTGAAATCGTTGCTCTGGATAGCAGAGAAGTGTACGAACACGTCTTTGCTGCCATCTTCAGGAGAGATGAAACCAAAACCTTTCTCAGGGTTGAACCACTTTACTAAACCAGTCATTTTGTTAGACATAGATACTTCCTTTCATTTTTTGAGCCACTAACGTGGCGAACATGGCCTGTTTTGCAGATTTTGACTTATGCGGCACTTAGGAGGAGGCTCATGAAGAAGAGTATCTGGCGATATCACTTGAAATGAGGACTGCTTTACTAAAACTGCGTTCATAAGGTCTGTATTCCAAACCGATGACGCCATAGTAGTCTCGTTTGAGTTTAATTGTCAAGGTTTGATTTTATTAATGTTATTTGTCTGTAATGCTGTCAGTCGTTGCAAGGGGCGGGTTCATTGTTTGTGCCAGTCTCTCTATGCCCGCAACAATTTCTGCGGGGGAGTGTGCCGCAAAACCTAATAGTATCGCAGGCTTAACGGGTTTTGTCTGGCAGTACCGTGAGAGCGGTTGTGCGCCCAGACCCGCCTTGCGGCACTGAGCGATAATATAAGATTCCTCAATCTCTGCTGATAACCAACAGACGATATGGATACCTGAATCCGACGGTTCTGCCAGGATCACCTGCGGCAAAGCGCGCTGGATGGCTTCAACGATCGTCCGTTGGCGTTCGTGGCAGGCTTTTCTCACCCGCCTGACGTGGCGCGCATAGATCACGCGCTGCTGTTGATCCAGCCCCTGCAGAGCCTGAATCGGCTGGCCCGTATATCTGAACTCGCTGTTGTAGTTATCCTCAAAAATCCACATGTTCTTAGCCGTGGCCCAGTCAAGCAGGGCCATTCTTCGGGATAAACTTAACGTGCCGCCAAGCGGAAACTGATGGGAGGGCGAGGTGAAAATCATTTTAGCGTTCGGCCAGCGTTTGATGGCCCAGGCGATATGATCCTACCCGCATAATGTGGACACGCCCCTAAGCGAGGG
>NZ_JRZZ01000009.1:109696-137724 GCF_002865965.1 Erwinia sp. B116 | reverse complement strand
CCCCCTACTTCCCCCCTCACCCAATCCCGAAACACCCCCGCGTCAGACCCAGCCGTAATCTCCTCCTTCGCCAGCAGCCAGTACCCACTCCCGTCCTGCATAAATCCCCACGGGGCCACCAGCTGGCCGCTGTTGAGTTCGTCCTGCACCATCAGAAACGACATCATCGCCACGCCCAGCCCGGCCAGCGCCGCCTGGGCGCAGAGGTAGAAGTGTTCATACTCCGCCCGGCTGCTGCCCGCCGTGGAGATGCCGCTGACCTGCTGCCATTGCTGCCACGCGCCTGGGCGGGTAGCGCTGTGCAGTAACCGCTGCCCGTGCAGGCTCAAATCCCCCTTCAGCCCCCCTACATCCCGACATACCGGCCCCATCCACTCGTCGCAGATCTTCTCCGCGTGCTGGCCGTGAAAGCTGAAGTCGTCGCGGCGCAGCGCGAGGTCGATGCCGCTGCGGGTGAAGTCCACCGGGCCGCCGGCGGCCACCAGCTGCAGGGTGATGTCAGGGTGCTGCTGCTGAAATGAGGGCAGGCGCGGGATCAGCCAGCGCATGGCGATGGTCGGCTCGCAGGAGACGGTCAGCGCCTGCGGGCGCGTGCCCTGCTGCATCTGCTGTACGGTGTGCTCCAGCTGTTCAAACAGCGGGGCGGTGGTGTTAAGCAGGGTTTGCCCGGCGGGGGTGAGAAATACCGCGCGGTTGCGGCGTTCAAACAGGGTAACGCCGAGCGCCTCTTCCAGCTGACGTATCTGGCGGCTGACCGCGCCGTGGGTGACGTGCAGTTCAGCGGCGGCCTGCACAAAGCTGCCGCTGCGGGCGGCGGCGTTGAAGAAGCGAAATGAGGCGAGCGGCGGCAGTGGCATAATCGTCGATGAATTCTCACAGGTTGGCATCACGATAAATCGTTTTTGCCGGGCGGGCAAGCGGCTGATAATCCGGGCACTTCCCCGATCTTTGATGAGAGTTTAATTATGTTGAGCGAGCTGTTAGCCGTCGCCTTTATCACCGTTCTGGCGGTGATCAGCCCCGGCCCGGATTTTGCCATGATCACCCGCAACAGCTATGCGTACGGCGCGCGCAGCGGGCTGATGTCGGCCTTTGGTATCGCCTGCGGCGTGCAGGTGCATGTGATTTATACACTGTTCGGTATTGCGCTGCTGATCGTGCAGTCGCCGCTGCTGTTTACGCTGATGAAGCTGGCCGGGGCGGGGTATCTGGTGTATCTCGGCTGGCGTTCGCTGAGAAGCCACGGCGCGCTGCAGGTGAGCGAGGCGCACGGTGCGGCACCGTCGCCGTTCGCCGCCTGGCGCAGCGGATTTTTAACCAACGCGCTGAACCCGAAGACCATGCTGTTTGTTGTCGCCACCTATACCCAGCTGGTGCAGCCGGGCAGCCCGCTGAGCCACGGCATCGGCTACGGGCTGTTTATTTCGGCGGCGCACTGGCTATGGTTCAGCCTGGTGGCGCTGTTTTTCAGCGCACCGCCGGTGCGCCACAGGCTGCTGGCGTATCAGCGCCACGTGGATCGGCTGCTGGGCGTGGCGCTGATCGGGCTGGGGGCCGCGCTGGCGATGACCGGTATCACGGCCTGAATCTGCGATATGCCCCGCTGTTGAAGGTGGCGATACCTGGACTGGGATTCACGTTGGCACCGCCCGCCATGCTCCGCGCCGGCAATATCGCGCATCGCGGCCCCGCTTCCCTTAATCCCCTTACCCCCCCCTTTACAGAACACTCTGAATTCCATTACCTTGCGTGCCCTATCCGGGCAGCGGCGGAACCTCCGCGTTTCGCGGCAGTCTGAGGATCGGGTCGCCGCGTGCCCCTTCGGGTGGCAGCGGCAAAGCACAGCAGGTTGATACAAGGCATAACAATGAAAGCAGCAGGTAAACTCTTAATCGCCGCGATGGCCGCGTCCGCCCTGTTCTCAGGGGTGGCGAACGCCGCCAGCTGGCAGGATCAGCTGAGCTCCGCGGCCAGCGCACTGGGCCAGAACAACGGCGGCAGTGCCACCACCGCTGAAAACGGCGCGACCAGCGCCCAGAGCGGCACCTCGCTGACCGCGCTGGCCGGGCTGCTGAACGGCGGCAGCCAGTCGCTGAGCGCCGGCACCATGAGCAACGCGGCGGGTATTTTGTCGTACTGCGTGAAGAACAATCTGGTGGATAACAACGTCGACGCGCTGAAAAATCAGGTGCTTGGCAAGCTGGGGCTGGAAGATACGCAGAAGCAGCAGGAAACCACCGACTATCAGCAGGGGCTGCTCGGCCTGCTGAATACCGGCAGCAACCAGCAGGTGAACCTGAAGTCGCTGGGTGAAACCCCGCTCGGCAAGCAGGTGAAAACCAAAGCCTGCGATCTGGTGCTGAAACAGGGTATGCACTTTATCTCTTAATTGACTACGCTTAACCAGCGGCGGGGCTGTCCCCCTGCCGCCCCGACTTTACCCGGCCACCCTGCGTGGCCTTTTTTATGTCGGGATAAATCAGGTTAATCCCGGCAGCAGGGCGATGACTGCCCCTGCCACCGCAGGATAGCGCGGCAAAGCGCCCGCTCCTTACTTCACGATCAGCCGGATGCCCAGCGCCGCCATCACCGTGCCGCCCAGCCGATCCAGCGGGGCCTTAAAGCGCAGGTAGGTGTTGCGCGGCCCGCGCGATGAGAGAGCGTAAGCCACAAACAGATACCACAGGCCGTCAATCATCATCGCCACCAGCGGGATGGCGATAAACATGCCGGTGCTGACCTGCTGCGGCAGCAGCGCGGCAAATACGCCGCTGAATACCAGCGCGGTTTTTGGGTTGCTGATCTGGGTGGTGAAGGCGGTGAGAAACGCCCGCTGCATGGTTTTGCCGTTGCTGCCCGGCAGTTCAAGAGCCAGCGGTTCGCGGGCGCCACGAAACATCTTATATGCCATCCACAGCAGGTAGAGGCCACCGAGGGTCTTCATTACCAGCCACAGCACCGGCACGGCGGTAAGCAGCGTATGCAGGCCGAGCAGCGCGATGGTGGCAAACACCAGGCTGCCCGCGCCCATCCCCAGTGCGGCACCGATGCCCGCCCGCCGCGATGAGGCCACCGCCGTGCGCGCGACCAGAATAAAGCTCGGCCCCGGGCTGATCGCCCCTAAGCCAAGCGCCGCCCCAATTGAAACCACCGACAGTACCGCTGCGTCCATTTCATACCCCGCTCAGTTGATGAATGATTAACATAACGGCTAAGCGTTAATGTGGGCAAGCACCGTCACGCACAGTCTGCTGCGGGTACGGTCAGTAAAGCCGGCTTTCCGCACAGTTCCCCGCTACCACAGGCTGCGCCGGGCATACCGGCAACGCATCTTCCCCGCCCGCACAGCACAATGCGCGGAGCATTCGCGGGATCGGTAAACTCGCCTTCAGCCGATGCTGCCGCCAGGGATATGATCCGCATCGCCTTTTTCCCGCCCGCCCTGCAGCCAACGTGCTCAGAGCCGCGCAGCGCCTGCTATGCTTACAGGCATCTTCCCCTGCCACGCCACCGACGGATGCCGCCATGACCGAGCCGCTGCTGATTGCCCAGACCCCTGAACTCCAGCTCCACCTGCTGCCCGCGATGGCTAACCGCCACGGGCTGATCACCGGTGCCACCGGCACCGGCAAAACCGTCACCCTGCAGAAGCTGGCGGAGAGCCTCTCCGCCGCCGGGGTGCCGGTGTTTATGGCCGACGTGAAGGGCGACCTCACCGGCGTGGCGAAGCCGGGCGTTGCCAGCGACAAGCTGAACGAGCGGCTGGCGAAGATCGGCGTCAGCGACTGGTCGCCGCAGCAGAGCCCGGTGGTGCTGTGGGACGTGTTCGGCCAGCGCGGCCATCCGCTGCGCGCCACGGTCAGCGATCTGGGCCCGCTGCTGCTGACGCGGCTGCTGGATCTGAACGAGGTGCAGAGCGGCGTGCTGCAGATCGTGTTCCGTATCGCCGACGATCAGGGGCTGCTGCTGCTCGATTTTAAGGATCTGCGGGCGATCGTGCGTTACGTCGGTGATAACGCCAAAGCCTTCCAGAACCAGTACGGCAATATCAGCAGCGCCTCGGTGGGGGCGATCCAGCGCGGGCTGCTGACGCTGGAGCAGCAGGGGGCGGAGCACTTCTTCGGCGAGCCGATGCTGGAGATCCGCGACTGGATGCGCACCGACGATGCCGGGCGCGGCACCATCAATATTCTCGCCGCCGAGCAGCTTTATCAGCAGCCGAAACTGTACGCCACCACCCTGCTATGGCTGCTCTCTGAGTTGTACGAGCAGCTGCCGGAGGCGGGCGATCTCGATAAGCCGAAGCTGGTGTTCTTCTTCGACGAGGCGCACCTGCTGTTCAGCGAGGCGCCGGCGGTGCTGCTGCAGAAGATCGAGCAGGTGATGCGGCTGATCCGCTCCAAAGGGGTCGGCGTGTGGTTCGTGTCGCAGAACCCGGCGGATATCCCCGATGCGGTGCTCGGCCAGCTGGGCAACCGCGTGCAGCACGCGCTGCGCGCCTTTACGCCGCGGGACCAGAAGGCGGTGAAGGTGGCGGCGCAGACCCTGCGTGCCAACCCGGCCTTTGATACCGAGCAGGCGCTGCAGCAGCTGGCGACCGGCGAGGCGCTGGTGTCATTCCTCGATGCCAGAGGCAGCCCGTCGGTGGTCGAACGCAGCTGGGTGATCGCCCCCGGCTCACGCATGGGGCCGGTGACGGACGACGAGCGTAACGGCCTGCTTAACCACTCGCCGCTGGCCGGCAAGTATGACGAGGAGATCGACCGCGAGTCCGCTTACGAACGGCTGCAGCAGGGCGTGCAGGCGGCGGGCGACAGGAGCGGTGCCCCGCCGGTGGCCGGAGAACAGGCGGCAGCGGATGGCGGCCTGCTCGGCGGGCTGAAGGATATTCTGTTCGGCAGCACCGGGCCGCGCGGCGGCAGGCGCGATGGCGTGGTACAAAGCGTGGCGAAGAGCGCCGCCCGTCAGGTGACGAATCAGATTATTCGCGGCGTGCTGGGCAGTATTATGGGTGGCCGCAAAAAATAACCCGCAGATTAAACCAGGAAAGTATGGATAAAGAACTCGAACTAAAACGCGCCAAACGCCTGCCGCTGTTACTGCTGCTGGCGGCAATGCTGGTGTTTACCGGCACCGTGCTGTGGCCGGTGTGGTATGCGCCGAACCCGTGGATCGCCGGGCTGAAGGCGGTGTCGGAGGCGGCGATGGTCGGCGCGCTGGCCGACTGGTTCGCGGTCAGCGCGCTGTTTCGCCGGGTGCCGATCCCGCTGGTTGGCCGCCATACGGCGATTATCCCGCGCAATAAAGACCGTATCGCCGTCAACCTGGCGGCCTTTGTGCAGGACAAGTTTCTCAGCACGGCGTCGCTGCTGGAGCTGATCCGCCGCCACAATCCGGCACAGATGCTGGCCGGCTGGCTGGCGGCACCGGATAATGCCGCACGAGCAAGCGGCTGGCTGCTGAAGATGGTGCGCGGTTTCCTCGACCTCGCCGACGACCAGCGTATTCAGGCGTTTATGCGCCGCGCCGTTCACCAGGCGATCGATAAGGTCGATCTCAGCCGGTCGGCGGCGCTGGTGCTGGAGAGCCTGACCAGGAACAACCGCCACCAGCAGCTGCTGGACGACGCGCTGGCGCAGGTGCTGCAGCTGGTCAACCGCCCCGCCACCCACGAGTTTATCGCCCTGCAGGTGGTGCACTGGCTGAAGCGCGAGCATCCGCTGAAGGAGAAGATGCTGCCGAGCGAGTGGCTGGGCGAGAAGAGCGCCGGACTGGCGGCCAGCGCGGTGCAGTCGATTCTGAACGAGATTGAGAACGATCCTGACCACCAGCTGCGCCAGGGCTTTAACCGCGCGGTGCAGCGGCTGATCGTCCGCCTGCGCAGCGATCCGGAGATGGCGCAGAAGGCGGAAGAGATTAAGCAGTACCTGAAGGAAGACGAAACGCTGAACCGCTATATCGGCCAGCTGTGGGGCGATCTGCGCGGCTGGCTGAAAGAGGATATCGCGCGTGAGGACTCAAAACTGCACGCGAAAATCAGCGCCGCCGGGCAGTGGTTTGGCGAAGCGCTGCTGAATGACGCCACCCTGCGCGCCTCGCTGAACCAGCATCTGGAAGAGGCGGCCAGCAGCGCCGCGCCGGAGTTCGCCGAGTTCCTCAGCGTGCATATCCGCGACACGGTGAAAAACTGGGACGCCGCCGATATGTCGCACCAGGTCGAACTGAACATCGGCGCCGATCTGCAGCGCATCCGCATCAACGGTACGCTGGTCGGCGGCGTCATCGGGCTGATCCTCTATCTGCTGTCGCTGCTGCCGCAGGTGATATAAAAAAACAGGGGCCGGTATCAATCCGGCCCCTGCTCTTATCGTCCCTGCCCGGCTTCGCGCCGGCGGGTGCCCTTAAAATGGCCCCGCGCCAGCGGATAACCCCCGCGTCTATCGACGCTTCAGCAACATATACAAACTCAGCGCAAAGAACGCCGCGCTCGGCAGCAGCGCACCGAGCACCGGCGGGATGCTGTACACCAGGCTCAGCGGGCCGAAGATCTGATCCAGCACGTAGAACAGAAAACCGAAGCTGATGCCGGTGATCATCCGCATGCCCATCGACACGCTGCGCAGCGGGCCGAAGATAAACGACAGCGCCATCAGCATCATCACCGCCACCGAAAGCGGCTGGAAGATCTTGCTCCACATGTTCAGCTGGTAGCGGCCAGAAACCTGGCCACTCTGCTTGAGGTATTTGGTGTAGGCATACAGCCCGCTGATCGACAGCGCTTCCGGATCCAGCGCCACCACGCCAAGCTTGTCCGGCGTCAGGGTGGTTTTCCACTCGCCGGTCAGCGTCTGGCTGCCGCGCACCTGTTTCGGGTCGGTGAGGTCGGACTGATCCACCTGCGACAGCTGCCAGATCGCCCGTCCTGCATCGTATTTCGCGCTTGCCGCGTAGCGCACCGACTGCAGGCGGCGCTCGTGGTTAAAGCTGTAGATGCTGATGCCGGCCAGTTCGCTGTTGTCGCGGATACGTTCGATAAAGATAAAGTTATCGCCGTCCTTCGCCCACAGCCCGTTCTGGGTGGAGAGCAGCGAGCCGCCCACCAGCTGCTGCGCACGGTAGTTACGCGCCATCTGCTCGCCTTTTGGCGCAACAAACTCGCCGATGGCCATGGTGAGGATCACCAGCGGAATGGCGGTTTTCATCACCGAGGCGGCAATCTGCAGGCGGGTAAAGCCCGAGGCCTGCATCACCACCAGTTCGCTGCGCTGCGCCAGCATGCCGAGGCCCAGCAGCGCGCCAAGCAGCGCGGCCATCGGGAAGAAGATCTCCACGTCCTTCGGCACGCTGAGCAGGGTGTAGATGCCGGCACCGAGCGCGGTGTACTCGCCCTGCCCGGTTTTGCGCAGCTGGTCAACAAACTTGATGATGCCGGAGAGCGACACCAGCATAAACAGCGTCGCCATGATGGTGTTAAAGATGGTTTTACCGATATAACGGTCAAGTACGCCAAACATCAGACCGACCCTCCGCGGGTAAAGCGCGCACGCAGGCGGCGCATCGGCACCGTATCCCACAGGTTAAGCAGCACCGCCAGCGCCAGGTAGCTGAGGTTAACCAGCCACATCCAGACCGCCGGATCGAGCCGGCCCTTGTTGCCGCTGGAGCGCAGCGAGCTCTGCAGCAGGAAGAACACCAGGTAGAGCAGCATCGCCGGCAGCATCGACAGCACGCGGCCCTGGCGTGGGTTGACCACGCTGAGCGGCACCACCATCAGCGCCATCACCAGCACCGAGAACACCAGCGTCAGCCGCCAGTGCAGCTCGCTTCTGAACTCGGTTTTGTCTGACCGCCACAGCGCCAGCAGCGACATCTGTTCGGCGTCATTCGGGTCGAGCGTCACCGTCTGGTGGCCGACAATCGCCTGGTAGTTCTCAAAATCGGTGATGCGGAAGTCACGCAGCAGCGCGGTGCCCTCAAAGCGGGTACCGTGATCGAGGGTCACCACCTGCGAGCCGTCGGCGCGCTGGTTCATATGCCCCTGATCGGCCACCACCACCGACGGGCGGGCGTTGCCGTTCGGCCGCAGCTGGGCTAAGAACACCTTGCCGAAGTTGTTACCTTTAACGTTCTCGATAAACAGCACCGACTGGCCGTCACCGGACTGCTGGAACTGGCCGGCGGCCAGCGCCGCCGCGCCCGGGTTGGCTTTGGCGTTCTGCGTCACTTCGCTCTGATAACGCGACGACCACGGGCCAAGCCAGCCGACGTTGACCGCCGCCAGCAGCGCGGTGAACAGCATCAGCAGCATCGCCGCTTTGACCAGCACGCTCTTACCGAGGCCGCAGGCGTGCATCACGGTGATTTCACTCTCGGTGTATAACCGGCCGAGCGTCATCAGAATGGCTAAAAAGAGGCTTAACGGCAGGATCAGCTGCGCCATTTCGGGCACGCCGAGGCCGAGTAAGGTGAGGACTAAGTTTGTTGGAATCTCGCCATCCACCGCGGCTCCCAGTATCCTGACTAACTTCTGACAAAAGAAGATCAGCAGCAGGATGAACAGGATAGCCAGCTGGCTTTTGAGCGTTTCCTTAACCAGATATCTAATGATGATCACGCTGAATACGCCTGTGAAAACTTGTCTTTTTGCAGGAAAATCGCTAGTTTCATCGCTTATACGCCATTTTTTCTCATCAATGGCCCATGTCATAGCTAAAATAGTATGACAATAATCGCGTTCCGGTGGGGTTAAAACTTAAAAACTTCCCCGGAACTGACTCTGACGTTCGTGACTAAACGACGTTTACGCAACGGCACTTTTCGTTACGGAAGCGCTACATTCTAGCCGCAGCAGCCGCCGTTGTCTTTAAGATTCAGGAGAATGCATGGAGTTCAGTGTAAAGAGCGGTAGCCCGGAAAAACAGCGCAGTGCCTGTATTGTAGTGGGTGTTTTCGAACCGCGCCGGTTATCACCGATTGCTGAACAGCTGGATAAAATCAGCGATGGCTATATCAGCGCCCTGCTGCGCCGCGGCGAGCTGGAAGGCAAAGTGGGGCAAACCCTGCTGCTGCATCATGTGCCGAACATTCTCTCTGAGCGCATCCTGTTGATCGGTTGCGGCAAGGAACGCGAACTGGACGAGCGCCAGTACAAGCAGGTGATCCAGAAAACCATCAACACCCTGAACGACACCGGGTCGATGGAAGCGGTCTGCTTCCTGACCGAGCTGCACGTGAAAGGGCGTAACACCTACTGGAAAGTGCGCCAGGCGGTGGAGACCTCGAAAGAGACGCTCTACAGCTTCGATCAGCTGAAGAGCAACAAGGTCGAGCCGCGCCGCCCGCTGCGCAAGCTGGTGTTTAACGTGCCGACCCGCCGCGAGCTGACCAGCGGCGAGCGCGCTATCCAGCACGGCCTGGCCGTGGCCTCCGGCGTTAAGGCGGCGAAAGACCTCGGCAATATGCCGCCAAATATTTGTAACGCGGCGTATCTGGCCTCGCAGGCGCGCCAGCTGGCGGACGCCTACAGCAGGAACATCACCACCCGGGTGATCGGCGAGCAGCAGATGAAAGAGCTGGGCATGAACGCCTACCTCGCCGTCGGCCAGGGCTCGCAGAATGAGTCGCTGATGTCGGTGATCGACTACAAGGGCAACCCGGACGCGGATGCGCGGCCGATCGTGCTGGTCGGTAAAGGCGTCACCTTCGATACCGGCGGCATCTCGCTCAAGCCGGGCGAAGCGATGGACGAGATGAAGTATGATATGTGCGGCGCGGCGGCGGTGTACGGCGTGATGCGTATGGTCGCCGAGCTGAACCTGCCGCTGAACGTGGTTGGCGTGCTGGCGGGCTGTGAAAACATGCCCGGCGGCCGTGCCTACCGTCCGGGCGACGTGCTGACCACCATGTCCGGCCAGACCGTCGAGGTGCTGAACACCGACGCCGAAGGCCGCCTGGTGCTGTGCGACGCGCTGACCTACGTTGAGCGCTTCGATCCGGAAGTGGTGATTGACGTGGCGACGCTGACCGGGGCCTGCGTGATCGCGCTTGGCCACCATATCAGCGGCCTGCTGTCGAACCACAATCCGCTGGCGCACGAGCTGATCGGTGCCTCAGAGCAGGCCGGCGACCGCGCCTGGCGTCTGCCGATGGCCGACGAGTATCAGGAGCAGCTGGACTCGAACTTTGCCGATATGGCCAATATCGGCGGCCGCCCCGGCGGTGCCATTACCGCCGCCTGCTTCCTGGCGCGCTTTGCCCGTAAGTATAACTGGGCGCACCTCGACGTGGCCGGTACCGCCTGGCGCTCCGGCAAGGCCAAAGGCGCCACCGGCCGCCCGGTCGCCCTGCTGTCGCAGTTCCTGCTGAACCGCGCGGGCCTGAACGGCGACGATTAACGCCGCCACCGCCGTACAGGGCCGGTTCACCGGCCCTGTACGCTTACCCGATTAAACGAGCACCCTGATGAAAAACGCCACCTTCTATCTGCTGGAAACCGACACCCCGGTTGACGGGCTGAGCGCGCAGGAAGCGCTGGTCTGCGATCTGGCCGGTGCCCGCTGGCGTGAAGGCAAGCGGGTGCTGATCGCCTGCGCCGATGAAGCCCAGGCGATCCGGCTGGATGAGGCGCTGTGGCAGCGCCCGGCCGACGCCTTTGTGCCGCATAATCTGGCGGGGGAAGGCCCGAAATACGGTGCGCCGGTCGAGCTGGCCTGGCCGCAGCGCCGCGGCAACGCCCCGCGCGACCTGCTGATCAGCCTGCTGCCGCAGTTTGCAGATTTTGCCACCGCTTTCTATGAAGTGATAGACTTCGTTCCCTACGAAGAATCTTTGAAACAGCTGGCGCGCGACCGCTATAAAGCGTACCGCAGCGTTGGATTCCACTTGAATACGGCAACGCCGCCCATTGCCTAAGACATAGCAGATATGGAAAAGACATATAACCCGCAAGATATCGAGCAGCCGCTTTACGAGCACTGGGAACAGCAGGGCTACTTTAAACCGCATGGCGATACCAGCCAGGAAAGCTTCTGCATCATGATCCCGCCGCCGAACGTCACCGGCAGCTTGCATATGGGTCACGCCTTCCAGCAGACCATCATGGACACCATGATCCGCTACCAGCGCATGCAGGGGAAAAACACCCTGTGGCAGGCGGGCACCGACCACGCGGGCATCGCCACGCAGATGGTGGTGGAGCGTAAGATCGCCGCTGAAGAGGGGAAAACCCGTCAGGACTACGGCCGCGACGCTTTTATCGAAAAAATCTGGCAGTGGAAAGCGGAGTCCGGCGGCACCATCACCCGCCAGATGCGCCGCCTCGGCAACTCCGTGGACTGGGAGCGCGAGCGCTTCACCATGGACGACGGCCTGTCTAACGCGGTGAAAGAGGTGTTCGTTCGCCTGCATAAAGAGAACCTGATCTACCGCGGCAAGCGCCTGGTGAACTGGGATCCGAAGCTGCGCACCGCCATCTCCGACCTGGAAGTGGAGAACCGCGAGTCAAAAGGCTCAATGTGGCACCTGCGCTACCCGCTGGCCGACGGCGTGAAAACCGCCGACGGCAAAGATTACCTGGTGGTCGCCACCACCCGCCCGGAAACCATCCTTGGTGATACCGGCGTGGCGGTCAATCCGGAAGATCCGCGCTATAAAGACCTGATCGGCAAGTTCCTCGTGCTGCCGCTGGTTAATCGCCGCATCCCGATCGTCGGCGACGAACACGCCGATATGGAGAAAGGCACCGGCTGCGTGAAGATCACCCCGGCGCACGACTTTAACGACTACGAAGTGGGTCGTCGTCATAAGCTGCCGATGATCAACATCCTGACCTTCGACGGCGATATCCGCGATGCGGCACAGGTTTACGACACCAACGGCGAAGAGTGCGATGCGCACGACGATTCTATCCCGGCGGAGTTCCGTGGCCTGGAGCGCTTTGCAGCGCGTAAAGCCATCGTTGCCGCCATCGACGCGCTCGGCCTGCTCGACGAGATCAAACCGCACGATCTGACCGTTCCTTACGGCGATCGCGGCGGCGTGGTGATCGAGCCGATGCTGACCGATCAGTGGTACGTGCGCACCGCCCCGCTGGCGAAAGTGGCGGTGGAAGCGGTAGAGAACGGTGATATTCAGTTCGTGCCGAAGCAGTATGAGAACATGTACTTCTCGTGGATGCGCGATATCCAGGACTGGTGCATCTCCCGTCAGCTGTGGTGGGGCCACCGTATCCCGGCCTGGTACGACGACGCCGGTAACGTCTACGTTGCCCGCAGCGAAGAAGAAGTGCGCGCCGAGAACAACCTCGGCCCGGACGTGGCGCTGCGCCAGGACGAAGACGTGCTGGATACCTGGTTCTCCTCCGGGCTGTGGACCTTCTCCACCCTCGGCTGGCCGGAAAACACCGAAGCGCTACGTACCTTCCACCCGACCAGCGTGCTGGTCAGCGGCTTTGACATCATCTTCTTCTGGATTGCGCGCATGATCATGCTGACCATGCACTTTATCAAGGATGAAGACGGCAAGCCGCAGGTGCCGTTTAACACCGTCTATATGACCGGGCTGATCCGCGACGACGAAGGGCAGAAGATGTCCAAGTCGAAGGGTAACGTGATCGATCCGCTGGATATGGTCGACGGCATCTCGCTGGAAGACCTGCTGGAGAAACGCACCGGCAACATGATGCAGCCGCAGCTGGCGGAGAAGATCCGCAAGCGCACCGAGAAGCAGTTCCCGAACGGCATCGAGCCGCACGGCACCGACGCCCTGCGCTTTACCCTGGCGGCGCTGGCCTCTACCGGCCGCGACATCAACTGGGATATGAAGCGCCTGGAAGGCTACCGCAACTTCTGTAACAAGCTGTGGAACGCCAGCCGCTTTGTGCTGATGAACACCGAAGGCCACGACTGCGGCTTTAACGGCGGCGAACTGGAGCTGTCGCTGGCCGACCGCTGGATCCTCGCCGAGTTTAATCAGACGGTGAAAGCCTACCGCGAAGCGCTGGACAGCTACCGCTTCGATCTGGCGGCCGGTATTCTCTACGAGTTTACCTGGAACCAGTTCTGCGACTGGTACCTGGAGCTGGCCAAGCCGGTGATGAACGGCGGCAGCGAGAACCAGCTGCGCGGCACCCGCAACACGCTGGTGACGGTGCTGGAAGCGCTGCTGCGCCTGGCACACCCGATTATCCCGTTCATTACCGAAACCATCTGGCAGCAGGTGAAAGTGCTGAAGAACATCAGCGACGACACCATTATGCTGCAGCCGATGCCGGAGTTTGACGCCGCGCGCGTTGACGAGGCGGCGATGGCCGATACCGAGTGGCTGAAGCAGGCGATCGTTGCGGTGCGTAACATCCGTAACGAGATGAACATCTCCCCTGCCAAGCCGCTGGACGTGCTGCTGCGCGGCGCCAGCGACGACGCGGCCCGCCGCGTGCAGCAGAACCACACCTTCCTGCGCACCCTGGCGCGCCTGGAGAAGCTGGAGCTGCTGCCGGCCGGTGACAAAGGCCCGGTTTCCGTCACCAAGCTGGTCGACGGTGCCGAGCTGCTGATCCCGATGGCCGAGCTGATCGACAAAACCGTCGAGCTGGAGCGTCTGGCGAAGGAAGTGGGCAAAGTGGAAGCGGAGATGGAAAAAATCACCGCCAAGCTGGGCAACGAAGGCTTTGTGGCACGCGCCCCGGAAGCGGTAGTCGCCAAAGAGCGCGAGCGTCTGGCCGACTTCGAACAGGCGAAAATCAAGCTGATCGAGCAGCAGGGCGTGATTGCTGCGCTGTAAGGCTTAGGTAATGCCAGCCGGTTAACGGCCGGTTAAAGGGCGATGCGGGTGAGTACCTGCATCGCCTTTTTTATTGGTGGGCGATGATGGCGGGATTAATATAGTTTTCATGGCAGAAGAAAACAGCAACCATCATGACAATAACAAACACACCAACAGCTTGCATGGCAATGTCAGGGCAGTAATTGACCATAAAAATACCGAAGATTAACGTCAGCAGCATTGGGAAATAAGTCCAAAAGAAAAAATGCATTTATTCCCTTAACCACTTGCGTAAAAATTGCATCATAAGACCCTTTCCGTATCAGGACGAAACCAATAAAAGAGCGATTAACATGATAACCACAGCTATCACCATCACCTGCATGGCAATATTCGCAAAGATATAAGCCATACTGATACCAAAGATGATCAACAATATGAGTGGCAGATAAATCAAACAGGATAAAACAATCCTGTTCTTCAACCACTTCCTCAGAAATGTCATCATACCTTCGCCCTCTCCCTGTGCCGTTGCGTTTGTAATCCCACGATCTGAAGAGGTTAACAATGAAGCATTGATATTTCATCAACATGGGGTCAACGGAAGGGAACACGCTATTAGTAAACAATCCATTTTTATTATTATTTGTAGTACATCGCGCGACAAATTTAAAACCCGTTATTCGCCAGTACCCGAACGAATCTGCCTGACACTATTCCAGCCGCGACGCGATAAACTGCCTGTTGTTTTCGTGAGGCAAAAAAACGCCCGACGAATTTCGTCAGGCGTGGATGATTATGCAGAGGTGTAAAGCGTTACGGTTTCGGCTGCGCGTCCTGAATGGCCTTAATACGCTCCGGCATATCCGGGTGGCTGCTGATCCACTCCGGCAGCTGCAGGCCGTGGCTCTGCCTGTCGCCTTCCTGCTGCAGGCGGGTGTAGATCGCCTGCATCTCGGCCAGCGAGCGGCCCTGCGCCTGCATCTGCGCAATGGCGTACTCGTCCGCCTCGCGCTCCATGCCGCGTGAGAACTGCATCTGGTCGACAAACGCCGCCGACTGCAGAATCGTGTCGCCGATGCCGCTGACGTCGCCGGTCAGCCACATATAGCCCAGCGTTACCAGCGACGAGCGCACCAGCATCTGCAGCGGATGGCGGTGATGATGGTGGCCCATCTCGTGCAGCATCACCGCCACCAGCGCATCGTCACTTTTTGCCAGCTTCAGCAGATCGTCGCTGACGATTAGCGTGCCGTCGGCCAGCATAAAGGCGTTAGCGCCGCCGTCGAAGTGCATCACCTTCAGCTGCAGCGGCAGCGTGCCGTCGCGCAGCTCGGGGGGGATCGCCCTGCTGAACAGCTGCTGCAGCCGCTGCCGTTCGGCGGGCGGCAGCGTCACCTCGCTGAATCCACCGTGCCGCAGCAGGGTCTGCGTCTGCTGCCCTACCTGGCGGGCGACCACGTCCGGCAGGTTACGCGCCAGCAGGTCGCTGGCGGCGGGCAGGATCACCCACAGCCATAAAGCAATGCTGGCCAGCGTCGCCAGCAGGGTCAGCGCCACGCCGCGGCGGTAGCGTTCCAGCCGGTGCACCAGCCCCGGCCGGTGGCGCTGCTGCCACCACTGGCGGAACTGTGCGTCACTCTGCGGTACAAAGCGGCCGCCGTCCGGGAAGGTCAGAGTCAGCGGAATGGTGCCCAGTGCGTCAGAGACCTGCACCTCTTTCAGCAGCAGCACCTGCTGATGACCGTCCTGCATCAGGGTCAGATGGCGATCGTTAAGCGTCAGGCGGGCCACCTCACGGGCGGCCCGTCCGGGATACTGGTAGAAGCCATCCAGCTGCAGCATCAGATCCCCACGTTGAGATCGAACGCCGCCGCCACCTCTTCGGCTACCGCCGTTCCGGCGCTGTCATGGTGCGCCTGTACGGTCACCAGCGAGATATCACCAGTCAGCGCGGTGCTGCTGGCCATATAGCGCGCCAGGCGCACTTCGGCGATCGGCGTACCGAGCCCCAGCGTGAACAGAACGATCAGGCTGTTGGTCAGCACCAGGCCGAGGAAGGCACCGGTAGAGAGGGTCGATTTAAGCTGTAACGCCTCGCCGAGTTTAGTCTGGCCGAAGGCGTAGTTGCGCTGCGCCACCACCAGGTAAGCGGAGGAGAACAGGCCGCCGACGATCAGCACAACTATGGCAAGGAACAGGCTGAACAGGTGTTCGGCCATCAGCGCGCCCATCATCTGCGGATCGGTGACGCCCATTGCGGCAGCGTACACCAGGCCAACCATCAGCGAACCGATCAGCAGCCCGGTGACCACCAGGAACGGCAGGAAGATCAGGAAGCTGACCAGCACGATTTTAATAAACGCTTTTTTGCTCAGCTGCGCCTTAAACGGCAGCGTGCCGAACGACATATTATTGATATACAGGTCGTGGTTCAGCGCGCTGACCACCCCCTGAACTACCGCACCGCCGACCAGCAGCAGCACCAGCGCGATGACGCCAATGGCTAATGAGGCGCTGACGCTGCCGAGGTTGATCGCCGACAGCGCCACCATGCTGACCAGCAGATACAGGCCAATTACCATCAGCAGCGGGCAGAGGTACATCACCCAGTAGGCGCGGCCGATGCGGCACAGGTAGTTAAAACGCACGCCGCGGAAGCTGCTCATCAGCGCGTTATAGCGCCAGCTGCGGATCACAATCCACGGGATCAGCGCGAAGAACGCCAGCACAAACAAGAGCGACAGCGTCGGCAGCAGTGAAGAGAGGATAAAGAACAGCACCAGGCCCACAAAGACGATAATCCGCCCTTTAAGGATGTCCATCGGCCGCGCATGGTAGTCAAAACGGTCGCCGGCGATTTCGGTGTTGCCGTAGAAATAGCGGCGGCGGCGCACGGTGGCCCACGCGGAGTAGATGCCCAGCGTGATCATGGTGAGTAAGGCATTCACCAGCCAGATCGAGAAGTACTCGCCGGCCCGGCCGTGGAACAGCACCGGGTGCTGCTGATTGGGAGAAGTTTGGTTTTCCATTAAATTTTCTTCCTGAAAATAGAGGGGGAGAGATGATGATGAGAATAAGAAGTATCTAACTTAACCGCGTATTTTTACCACAAGGTTAAAGATGCGACAATAAATGTTTCCGGTTGTGTCATTTAAGGTTAAATAGCAGACAGGCTGGGCGTAATGTCACGGATTCAGGTCATTAAAGAGAGAAGAGCCCTTAATGTCCCCTTTGCGGGACACTATGCTGACCCTGACGATTGCCTGAGGGCGGTAAACCCGGTTCGGTAAACGGTTGAGAAGCGGCTGTGAGCTGACCTCAACCGGCCTGCTGAACAAAGCCAGGGCCGCTAACGTTGCATCTTTACGTCAGCAATGTTATTACACGTTTCTTCCTGACCCTGACCCAGAGCGAGACGTATGACCACCGCTATACACGCCACCCTGCGGGTACGCCCGATTACCGCTGCTGATAATCCGCTGATTGCACAGGTGATCCGCACCGTCTCTGCCGAATTCGGGCTGACCGCAGACAAAGGCTATACCGTTTCCGACCCTAACCTTGACCGGCTGTTTGAGCTCTACAGCGAGCCGGACAGCGCCTACTGGGTGGTCGAGGTGAATGGTCAGGTGGTCGGCGGCGGCGGCGTGGCACCGCTGCAGGGCGGTGAGGCGGACGTCTGCGAGCTGCAGAAGATGTATTTCCTCAGCGAGGCGCGCGGCCTCGGCGTGGCGCGCGATCTGGCTATTCAGGCGCTGGAGTACGCCCGCACGCTGGGCTTTAAGCGCTGCTATCTGGAAACCACCGCCTCGCTGACCCGCGCGATCCGCCTGTATGAGCACCTCGGCTTTGCGCATATCGACGGGCCGCTGGGCTACACCGGCCACGTTGACTGCGAAGTGACGATGCTGAAGACGCTGTAACACCGCTGACCGCCCTGCCACTGCGGCAGGACGGGGTCACGATCCCCGCATCAGCATCCGCCCGGCCTGGCAACGTCCGCGCCACACTAAGATCGCTCGGGCTGTCCGCCGCTTACCCGCCAGTGGCTGAAGGCCATGCAGGGTTAGCAGGCATACGCCGGTACACCGCCAGTGGCTGATGGCCCTGCCGGGTTGTCAGGCAAACGCCGGTACGCCGCTGTGAAAGCGCAGCCTGTCGTCCGGTTCGCTAATCAGTTTCGCCTCGGTCTCGCCGATCTTCTGTACCCGCGCGCTGATATCCTTCGGTGAGATCAGCTGCGCCAGCTCAAGATAATCCTGATAGTGGCGCGCTTCCGAGCGCAGCAGCGAGACGTAAAACGCCGACAGGCGATCGTCCAGATGCGGGGCCAGGCTGGCGAAGCGTTCACAGGATCGCGCTTCGATATAGGCCCCGCAGATCAGCTTATCCACCAGCGCCTGCGGCTCATGGGTGGTGATTTCACGTATCAGGCCTTTGGCATAGCGGCTGGCGGTGATCTTCATATAGGGGATATCGCGCGCCTGCATGATCTCCAGCACCTGATAGAAGTGGTGCAGCTCCTCTTTGATCAGCAGCACCATCTTATCCACCAGCGCGTCGCCGTAGGGCAGCTCTTCACGGCTGATGATGGTTTTGGACAGCGCCTTATGCTGTTCCAGAAACCCGAGGTCGGCCTGGTCGTTATGGACAAAATCTTCCCAGGGCCTCAGCCACGCCAGCAGCGCGTCGCCGCTGGCTTTATCCGCCACGTATTTGCGGATCAGCCACATCGCGGTCTGGGCGGCTTTCAGCTCGCATACCAGGTGGTCGGTGAGTAACAGCGGCAGGTTTTCCGGCTTGCGCGCTTCGTCGATCCACGCCTGCGGAGTACGGCAGTGCAGAAAGCCGTGGATCGGGGCTAACAGAGTGTCAAACTGGGTCATAGTCATCAGAAAGGTCAGTGAAAGCGGTTAGTGGCACAGATTTGGGTTCAGAGGGCGCTGAACGCAAAGCACGGTTGCTGACGAACCCGGCAGCCGGTCTTTGCGTTAACGCGGGTCAGCGTTTCTGACACGGGCAGCAACACTGGCGTCAGTAAACAGGCCGTGATAACCCGCAACGCGCGGGCCACTGTGACCTGTTCAGAACAGCGGCCAGGGGATTACGGCGACAGCAGCCATCAGGCAGGCCGCCGCTTTTCTCCCGGCCGGCCAGATCAGTGACGGACGCCGTTGTCGTCGCCGTCTTCCTGCTCGTCTTCCTCTTCGCCTTCGTCGTCTTCGTCCTGCGCATCCGGATCTTCGAAGTAGGTGCCCCAGCCGTCGTAGTCAACGTTGAACTGCGCCACCAGATTCACCAGCTGCTCGACCTGCTTGTCGATCAGCTCGGCGTTCAGCGCGCCTTCGCTGAGGATGTCACAGCACATCACCGTGGTACCGTCGTCCAGCTCCAGCTCTTCCGGCTCGGTCACTTCGTAGCCCAGCTTGAAGGCCTCAACCGCCGCTTTCTCCAGCGCATCAAAGCTGCTGCAGGAGAAGTGGTGCTCGATGGTATAGAGCGCATCCGGATCGCTGCCGTCTTCCAGCAGTTCTTCAATAATCAGCCGTGTCTCTTCGCGCTGCTCTTCCAGTAATGCTTCGTTAGCCATAATCCATTCCTCAAGTCAAAGGTACCCTGCGTCTGTAGTGACGGCACCGGCAATTTTTAGTATTTTCCCACAGCGCCCGTCGCGCCACTACCTTTATAAAAAAGTTTCTGCATGCCGGGGTTGAAAATGAATATTCATACGGTTAAATTGAATTTTAATTCATTAATAAGTTACCGGAGTGCGTTATGAGTCAACTGTACAAACGGCATTTTCTCAGGCTGCTGGATTTTACCCCCGCCGAAATCAACGGCTTGCTGGCGCTGGCCTCGACACTTAAGACCGACAAGAAAAATGGTGAAGAAATTCAGCACCTGAAGGGCAAGAATATTGCGCTCATCTTCGAAAAAGACTCGACCCGTACCCGATGCTCTTTCGAAGTTGCCGCTTACGACCAGGGGGCTAACGTCACCTATCTCGGCCCGAGCGGCAGCCAGATCGGCCATAAGGAGTCGATGAAGGACACCGCACGCGTGCTCGGCCGCATGTATGACGGCATTCAGTATCGCGGCCACGGCCAGGCGCTGGTCGAGTCGCTGGCCGAACACGCCGGCGTGCCGGTGTGGAACGGGCTGACCAACGAGTTCCACCCGACCCAGCTGCTGGCCGACCTGCTGACCATGCAGGAGCACCTGCCGGAGAAGGCCTTCAGCCAGATGACCTTCGTCTATGTCGGCGACGCACGCAACAATATGGGTAATACCATGCTGGAAGCGGCAGCGCTGACCGGGCTGGATCTGCGGCTGGTAGCACCGAAGGCGTGCTGGCCGGATGCGCAGCTGGTGGAAGAGTGCCGGGCAGCGGCGGCGAAAACCGGTGGCAAAATCACCCTGACCGAGGATATCGCCGCCGGGGTGGCCGGTGCCGACTTTATCTATACCGACGTCTGGGTGTCGATGGGCGAGCCGAAAGAGGTGTGGGCAGAGCGGATTGCCTTACTGCGCGCCTATCAGGTCAATAAAGCGATGCTGGATCTGACCGGCAATCCGCAGGTGAAGTTCCTGCACTGCCTGCCCGCCTTCCACGACGATCAGACCACGCTGGGCCAGCAGATGGCGCAGCAGTACGATCTGCACGGCGGTATGGAAGTCACCGACGAGGTGTTTGAGTCGGCGCACAGCGTGGTGTTCGACCAGGCGGAAAACCGCCTGCATACCATCAAGGCGGTGATGGTCGCCACCCTGGCGCAGCTGGTGTAAACCGGGGCCGGGCAACCGATTACGTGGCAGGTGATTTCCGCTTGCCGTGCCATGCCGAATGCGTATAATGCCCCCCGTTTGCCGGGAGGAACCATGCCACAGAACGTTACTTATCGCTTCGTTCAACCACGTCTGCACGCAGGCGGGCAGCCGCGTTTTTCCGTTAATGGCATCACCGATCGCGTAAGAAAAGCCCCTCGCTGAGGGGCTTTTTTTTGCCCAAATTTTCACCCCCGCGACAGCGGCCCGGGTACAGCCGGGGCAACCAGGAGAGTGAGCATGGCGAATCCGTTGTATCACAAACATATTATTTCCATTAACGATCTCAACCGTGACGAGCTGGAGCTGGTGCTGAAAACCGCGGCAAGCCTGAAGGCCACGCCGCAGCCGGAGCTGCTGAAGCATAAAGTCGTCGCCAGCTGCTTTTTTGAAGCCTCCACCCGCACCCGCCTGTCGTTCGAAACCGCTATTCACCGGCTGGGTGCCTCGGTGGTCGGCTTTGCCGACGGCGGCAGTACCTCGCTGGGCAAGAAAGGTGAAACGCTGGCCGATACCATTTCGGTGATTGGCACCTACGTCGACGCCATCGTGATGCGTCACCCGCAGGAGGGCGCGGCGCGCCTGGCCACCGAGTTTTCCGGCGGTATCCCGGTGCTGAACGCCGGTGACGGAGCCAATCAGCACCCGACTCAGACGCTGCTGGACCTGTTTACCCTGCAGGAGACCCAGGGCCGGCTGAACAACCTTAACGTGGCGATGGTCGGCGACCTGAAGTATGGCCGTACCGTGCATTCACTGACCCAGGCGCTGGCCAAGTTTGACGGCAACCGCTTCTACTTTATCGCGCCGGACGCGCTGGCGATGCCGTCCTACATTACCGATATGCTCGACGAGAAGGGCATCGCCTGGAGCCGCCACGACAGCATTGAAGAGGTAGTGCCCGAGCTGGATATTCTGTATATGACCCGCGTGCAGAAAGAGCGGCTGGATCCGTCCGAGTACGCCAACGTCAAGGCGCAGTTTATTCTGCGCGCCGCCGACCTGGCCGGCGCCCGCGACAATATGAAGGTGCTGCACCCGCTGCCGCGCATTGACGAAATCGACACCGACGTCGACAGCACGCCGCACGCCTGGTACTTCCAGCAGGCCGGCAACGGCATCTACGCACGCCAGGCCTTGCTGGCGCTGGTACTGAACAGTGAACTGGATCTGTAAGGGGAACCACGATGACACAGGATAATAAGTTACAGGTTGAAGCGATCAAACGCGGTACGGTGATTGACCATATCCCGGCGCAGGTCGGGTTTAAGCTGCTGTCGCTGTTCCGCCTGACCGAAACCGATCAGCGCATCACCATCGGCCTGAACCTGCCGTCCGGCGAGCTGGGGCGTAAAGATCTGATCAAGATCGAGAACACCTTCCTCACCGACGATCAGATCAACCAGCTGGCGTTCTACGCGCCGCACGCCACCGTTAACCGCATTGACGAGTACGACGTGGTGGCCAAGCTGTCGCCGGTGCTGCCGGAGCGCATCGAGCGCGTGCTGACCTGCCCGAACGGTAACTGCATCAGCCGCAGCGAACCGGTGTTCTCCAGCTTTACCGTTAAGCAGCGCGCCGACGATCTGCACCTGAAGTGCAAATACTGTGAGAAAGAGTTCGCCCACCACGTGGTGATGGCGGCGGATTAAGTCGCCGCCCGCACGCTGGCGTGAAGGCCGTCGGTCAGGCGGCAGCAGCCCGATCGCCTGAACGCTGGCGTAAAGGTCTACGGTTAAGCGGCAGCGGCCTTACGCCCGCGTAACAGCCGCCGCTGCAAGATGGCTGGCGCTAAGCGCGATTGCATTCCGCCGTTAAGGCGGGCAAGCTGTCAGCGACGCCGGGCGGGCACCATCCCGCCCGCATCCTATACACCTTAAGGAGAGAGTATGTCCCGCGAAATCAGTACTGAACACGCCCCTGCTGCCATCGGCCCTTACGTGCAGGGCGTCGATCTCGGCAGCCTGATCTTCACCTCCGGCCAGATCCCGGTGGACCCGAAAACCGGCAACGTGCCGGAAGATATCACCGCGCAGACGCAGCAGTCGCTGGCCAACGTGCAGGCGATCGTTGAAGCCGCCGGCCTGAAGGTAGGCGACATCGTGAAGATGACGGTATTTGTGAAGGATCTGAATGACTTCACCACGGTAAACGCCGCCTATGAAGCCTTCTTTACCGCGCACCAGGCGAGCTTCCCGGCGCGCTCCTGCGTGGAAGTGGCGCGTCTGCCAAAAGACGTGAAGATTGAGATTGAAGCGATCGCAGTACGCCGCTAAGCGCCTGCTTTATCCGGCAGGGGCCCCAGGCCCCCTGCCTTTACTGTGAGAACAGCAGCGTCAGATCGTCCGCGCTAAAGCTGGACGGCTCGCTCAGTTCGTCGGCCAGGATATCCCCCGCCAGCTCCGCCTTCTGCTGCTGCAGCGCCACCACCTTCTCTTCGATGGTATCCGCCGCGATCAGCTTGTAGACAAACACCGGTTTATCCTGGCCCAGTCGGTAGGCGCGGTCGGTGGCCTGGTTCTCTGCCGCCGGGTTCCACCAGGGATCGTAGTGGATCACCGTGTCCGCCGCCGTCAGGTTGAGACCGACACCGCCGGCCTTCAGGCTGATCAGAAACACCGGCACCTCGCCGCGCTGGAAGCGCGCGACCGGCGTTTCGCGATCGCGGGTGCTGCCGGTCAGGGTGACAAAAGCGATACGCGCCTTCTGCAGCTCTTCGGCGATGATCGCCAGCATGCTGGTGAACTGCGAGAAGATCAGGATGCGCCTGTCTTCCGCCAGCAGATCGCTCAGCATCTCGCGCAGCAGCGCCAGCTTGGCGGAATGTCTGACCTTCTCCGCGCGGGCGTCGGCCACCAGCCGCGGATCGCAGCAGATCTGCCGCAGCTTGAGCAGCGCGTCCAGCACCAGCAGATGGCTGCGCCCCGCCCCCTGCTGCTGCACCGCCAGCTGTACGCGATCCTGCATCGCACTGCGCAGCTGGTCGTACAGCTCGCGCTGGCCCCCCTCCAGCGCCACGCTGCGCACGATGGTGTTCTTTGGCGGCAGCTCTTTCGCCACCTCCTGCTTACGGCGGCGCAGCATAAACGGCCGCACCCGCTTTGCCAGCAGTTCGCGCCGCACCCGATCGCCGTCGCGCTCCACCGGTATGCGCCACTGCTGGGTGAAGTCGCGTTCGCTGCCGAGGAAGCCCGGCAGCAGAAAGTCAAACTGCGACCACAGCTCGCCGAGGTGGTTCTCCAGCGGCGTGCCGGTCAGGCACAGGCGGTGGCGGGTTTTCAGCGCGCGGATCACCGCCGCCGCCCGCGAGGCGCTGTTTTTCACGTACTGCGCTTCGTCGAGGATCAGCAGATGGTAATGGTGCGCCACCAGCTGCGGCTGATCGCGCCACAGCAGCGAATAGGTGGTGATCACCACGTCGTACTGCGTCAGCCGGTCATAGAAGGCTTTGCGCTGCGGTCCGGTCAGCGCCAGCACCTTCAGGTCGGGCGCGAAGCGCGCCGCCTCGCAGCACCAGTTGTGCACCAGCGTCGTTGGCACCACGATCAGCGCCGGGCGATCGAGGCGGTCGGCCTCTTTCTCCAGCAGCAGGTGGGCAAGAGTCTGGATGGTTTTGCCCAGCCCCATATCGTCGGCCAGCACCCCGGCCAGCTGATGCTGGCGCAGGAACTGCATCCAGTTCACCCCCTGCAGCTGGTAGTCGCGCAGCTGCGCCTTCAGACCGCGCGGCGGGCTGACCGGCTGCACGCCCGCGTTGCCGCTCAGGCGCTGCGCCAGCTGGTGTACCGGGTTTTCACCATCGAAGATCCAGCGGCTGCGTTCGTCGCTGCTGCTCAGGCGGCCGACGTCCCAGGCCGCCAGCCGCAGCGGCCGATCCGGGGTAGCAAACAGGTCGATCAGGTTGGCCACCAGCGGTTTCAGCTGCGCGGCGCGAAACAGCAGCCGCTGCTGGCGATCGTCACGCAGCTCGATCGCTTCGTCGTCGGCGATCAGGCTGAGGTTGCCGGCGGTCCAGCGGCGATCTTCGCTGAACAGCTTTGCCAGC
Organism: Erwinia sp. B116; assembly: GCF_002865965.1. NCBI lineage: Bacteria > Pseudomonadati > Pseudomonadota > Gammaproteobacteria > Enterobacterales > Erwiniaceae > Erwinia > Erwinia sp. B116. Next base: position 113,090 of record NZ_JRZZ01000009.1, on the reverse strand, counting down.
AGCGGCTCCAGCCGCAGGCGGCGGCGGCCAACCTTCATCGCCAGTTCAAGGTCAAACCAGCCGTCGACCGCCTGGATCGCCCGCCCCTCAATGGCGCTCACTTCGGTGAAGTTGCCGCTGAACTCCCGATCAATGCTCACCCGCCAGCCGCGCCTGCGCAGCGCCGGGACGCTTTTTTTGATAAAGGCGTGCCACCGCTCGGGGGCCTCCGGCGCGAAGATCGCCGCCGGCAACGGCGTCGGGGTGTAGATATGTCCGGCGGGGATCGGGCTCAGGCCGAGCGCGTGGATCTCCGCCAGCCAGGCGTTCTCGGCGGCGGGCTGGCGCTGCACCTGATAGCGGCGACCGTCGGCGGCGGCGAAGCTCTCCGCCTGGCTGGCGGCCTCAACCGCCACGCCGTCGTAGTCAAAGCTGACCGTGGCGAAGTCCAGCCGCTTCTGGCGATGGCCGTAGTGGCCGTAGCCGCTGACAAAATTGGCCCGCGACTCCAGCTGCAGCTGCGGCTGCGGGTCGCCACCCACCGTTGTCAGCGCTATGGTCGCCTGCTCCTCGCGCGGCTGCAGGTTGGCCAGCATCACCGCCGCCACGTGCTTGCAGTTGTTTTTCACCGCGCAGCTGCACTCGCCGCTGGCGGAGAGCCGCCCCTGCGGCCGGCTGAAGTGGACAATCACGCTGAACGGCTCGGCTTTGCGCCCCGGCACTTCGCCGGTCAACAGGGTGTTCTGCCACCGGATGTTCTGCACGCTGGCCACCAGTTCGCGCGCGCGGGCGACGGTACGCGTCCCCAGCCAGCGCATGACCTGATTTTGGTTATAGGTGACAGATGACATCGGGCACAATTCCTGATCAAACGAAGCGGTAAGGTTTCGCTTCACGGCAACCGGCAATAGTAGTGACTCCGGCGGGTTGAATGCAACCGCCGCCGCACGGGATGATGGCAAAATGTGCCTAAGCGTTCAGCTAACGCGCAGCCGGAGGATAAAACCACGGCGGCGGCGGGGCACTGCTCAGCAACTGTCCGCCCCTCCCGCTTCTTTGCGATAAATCAACAAAGCGCCGATTTCTTCGGCAAAAAACGCTACATATAGCGCTTACTATAGCCACCATCAACAATATGTAGTGTTTCCACAGGAGGATCCCGGTGGCAATTCAGGTCATTAAACGCGACGGCTGTCTGGCAGCCTTTGACAGCAACCGTATTCTGACGGCGATCCGCGCCGCCGCCCGCGCCGCGCAGGTCGAGGATGAGGCGTACTGCCGCCGCGTTGCCGCCGCGGTCACCCGGCAGCTGGCCGGGTCGGGTAAAAAGGCACCGACGGGCAACCCGGCACAACGGAGTGAAAAGCTGCCACCAGGGGAACCCGCACAGACCGGCGAACCGCTGCAGCAGAGTGAGCAACGGCAGGCGGATGAACAGCTGCCGCTCGCTGAGCCACGACGGCTGGATATTGCGCTGATCCAGCGGGCGGTGGAGGACCGGCTGATGGCCGGGCGCTACCCGCAGCTAGCGCGGGCCTATATCGAGTACCGCCACGATCGTGACGTGGCGCGCGAGCAGCGCGGGCGGCTCGGCAGCGAGATCCGCGGGCTGGTGGAGCAGACCAATTCGGCGCTGCTGCATGAAAACGCCAATAAGGACAGCAAGGTGATCCCCACCCAGCGCGATCTGCTGGCCGGGATCGTGGCGAAACACTACGCCATGCAGCAGCAGCTGCCGCGCGAGGTGGTGAACGCCCACCGGCGCGGTGAGATCCACTATCACGACCTCGACTACGCGCCCTTCTTCCCGATGTTTAACTGCATGCTGGTGGACCTGCGCGGCATGCTGACCCACGGCTTTAAAATGGGCAACGCCGATATCGAGCCGCCGAAGTCGATCGCCACCGCCACCGCCGTCACCGCGCAGATTGTTGCCCAGGTGGCCAGCCATATCTACGGCGGCACCACCATCAACCGCATTGACGAAGTGCTGGCTCCTTACGTGGAAGCCAGCCTGGCAAAGCACCGGGCGGTGGCCCGCGAGTGGCAGGTCAGCGACGTGGAGGCCTTTGCCCAGGCGCGCACCGAGAAAGAGTGTTACGACGCCTTCCAGTCGCTGGAGTATGAGGTCAACACCCTGCACACCGCCAACGGCCAGACGCCGTTCGTCACCTTTGGCTTTGGACTTGGCACCAGCGCGGCGGCGCGGATGATCCAGCGCGCCATTCTGCAGAACCGCATCGCGGGGCTGGGGAAAAACCATAAAACGGCGGTGTTCCCCAAGCTGGTGTTTGCCATTAAAGCCGGGCTGAACCGCCGCCCCGGTGAGCCAAACTATGATATCAAGCAGCTGGCGCTGGCCTGCGCCAGTAAACGTATGTACCCCGATATCCTCAACTACGACCAGGTGGTGCAGGTCACCGGCTCGTTTAAAACGCCGATGGGCTGTCGCAGCTTCCTCGGGGTGTACGAGGAGCAGGGCCAGGCGGTGCACGAGGGACGCAATAATCTCGGGGTGGTCAGCCTCAATCTGCCGCGAATTGCGCTGGAGTCGGCTGGCGATCGCGACCGTTTCTGGGCGCTGCTCGACGCGCGGCTGCAGCTGGCCAGAACTGCGCTGATGACCCGTATCACCCGGCTGGAGAACGTCAGGGCGCGGGTGGCGCCGATCCTCTATATGGAAGGCGCCTGCGGCGTGCGCCTGGCGGCTGACGATCCGATCGCGCCGATCTTCCGCAACGGTCGTGCCTCGATCTCGCTGGGCTATATCGGCCTGCATGAGACGCTGAACGCCCTCAGCGGCGGAGAGGTGCATCCGTACGACGATCCGAAGCTGCGGGCGCTGGGCGTGGCGATTATCAGCCGGCTGCGCGCTGCGGTGGAGGCGTGGAAAAGCGAGACCGGCTACGGTTTCAGCCTCTACAGCACGCCGAGTGAGAACCTGTGTGACCGCTTCTGCCGTCTGGATGCCGCTGAATTTGGCCTTATCCCCGGCGTGACCGACAAAGGCTACTACACCAACAGCTTCCACCTCGACGTCGAGAAGAAGGTCAATCCCTATGACAAGATCGACTTCGAAGCCGCTTACCCGCCGTTAGCCAGCGGCGGCTTTATCTGTTACGGCGAGTACCCCAGCCTGCAGCATAACCTGCAGGCGCTGGAGGACGTCTGGGATTACAGCTACGACCGGGTGCCCTACTACGGTACCAATACGCCGATTGACCAGTGCTACGACTGCGGCTTCAGCGGCGAGTTTGACTGCACCAGCAAGGGCTTTACCTGTCCGGCCTGCGGCAACCACGACAGCCGCCGCGTGTCGGTGACGCGCCGGGTGTGCGGCTATCTCGGCAGCCCTGACGCGCGGCCGTTTAACGCCGGCAAGCAGGAGGAGGTGAAGCGGCGGGTGAAACATCTG